>CAMFIS010000010.1 GCA_945952345.1 uncultured Fimbriimonas sp. | reverse complement strand
AGGTAAGACCCATCGGCACGTATCGATTAATGATGAGCAGAAATCCTCCCAGTAATTCGAGAAGGAAAACGACGAACATAAACTGGGAGTGACCGAGTGCGGTCAGGAAATTTGCCGCGTCCCCGGAAGGCATCGGTGGTTGAGGAAGAAAATGGAGAAAACCATTCAGGCCGAAGACGACGAACATCAGGCCTAACAGTATTCTGGCTAAGGTGATCAAGACTCTCATGAACTGATCGTCGCCCCAGAACTCGGCGGCGCCTCAAGGGTTCGTACGCCAGGAGTTACGGCTTTCCAACTGCGAGGGGTCAAAGGTCCATTTGCAGCCTTTTCCTCGCACGCAGTACCAGTGGGTCGTATAGAGTGACGTCCTTGTATCTAGCGGCTCGACAAATACTTCGGGCTGCTGGGAAGCAATGAATTCAGATCGAGACGAGCAACTATTGCAGGCAATTTCAGACTTAACCGTCGAAATCCACCGTTTAGCCAACCAGCAGCGCAGCTGGAAGATCGCTTTGCGGAACGGCTTGATGGCCGGGTTAGGCGGGGTGCTCGGAGCCACGGTCCTGGTAAGCATTCTCGTTTACACCCTCCAGCCGTTTAGGAAGTTGGAAGGTTTAGGGCCAGTCATCGAACGACTGGACCGCACGTTGAAACAAACGCGAAACTAGTTCGGAGTGGTTATGCTCCCTCGAACTGACCTGCATGAGGGGGTTGATTAGGAGCTTCGGCCTGCTGGCTGGCCGACAAAAGTTGGTGGAGGCGGGGGGAATTGAACCCCCTTCCAAAACTGGCTTCCCAGCGTTCCCACGAGCGTCTTCTCTGTACTTTATCTCGATGCGGGTCTCTGTCGAGACCACCTGACCCGTCATCCAGTTCGATTTTTTTTAGCTCGACTTACTACGAACAGAAGCTCGTCAAGCGATTCGGATTTGCGACGCGAGGATCAGAACCTACCGACTCGGTTCTGGCTCACGCACTGCTACTTAGGCAGCGAAAGCGAAGTTGTTGTTCGCAGTTACTTTTTTACTCGTTTTTTACGTGGCCAACGAGAATCCACGGCTCGCAACGAAGAGTCACTGCAGTTCTGTCGAACCCTGACGCCCCCTTGTTGTTCTCTTATTATGACGTCGGCGGAGGGGTTGGTGTTCATTAGGGGCAGGAGTTGTGAGTTGTGAGTCGCGAGTTTTGAGTAAAGATTCCGCTTTGTCGTGGCACGGGCACACGGCGATTTGGGTTGCTTTCCGATTGACTAGCGCTGAGTTTGCCCGTGTAAGGGGTCCACTGGTAAGCTCCACTCGTCGCTCGTTCCGCGTACCAGTGCCACTACAGTCCCAAGGAATTGAGACCCTCGCGATGCTTATGCCCGTGATACTCTCTTTCTGAGATGGAGTCTCGGCCCTTGCACCTAAAGCCTGCGATCTTCGGCCTCGTATGGTTCATCGTAGTTGGTGTGGCCGGTCCCTTCGGACTGCGCCTCCTTTAGGTCGCGGCAAGTTCGGGTGGGCCGACTTCTTTTCCCAAGGAGACCATCGAGTTCTACGGAGCCGTCGAAGTTGCGCTCGTCGTCGGGTTCTTTGCTGCGAGATCGTCTAGACTGCGACTCAAGATCGCCTTCTCCACTGTTACAGCCCTCGTTGTCCTCATCTCGGTAATCGCAATCCGGCCCGCGATGGGATGGTCGGCCGACTTCCTGCCGATGGTTCTGTTCTTCGAGGCGATATGGCTTGGCCCAATGACAATCGCTGCGGTTTTACTCTAACCAGGTCACGGCTCCCGGCTTCCGGATCGCGTTCCTCGCTTACTCATTCGGTCGGCGTAGATGCAGGCGGCCAAGACGAAAAGCTCTTCAACCTCGAAGAGCGAAAGCGCCTCCGCATCTTTGCCCAGACTCAGAGCCTGGACGGCGCCAGATTCGTTTTCACTGGAGTGCGCCGCGAGGGCCTTGGTGGCGGCTTTGGACTGTTTTCCACCGATGGTCAGCATCGAAATCAGGAGCTTGTCGCGCTCCATTCCGCTGGTCATGAGGGCTTTGTACGCTTCTCGTTCGACGCCATAAATACACGCAACGCCGAGCAAACAACGCCGACGGGTGATCATGGAGACACAGGTCTGGGCGACGGCCAGAATTCTCGTCACGTCCTCGAGGTTTCCGTTGACGCCTAAGGCGTAGGCAATCTCGGCGCAGGCCTCGTCGTCGTACAGCGCCAGCGACGCTCGGCACGCATCAGCCGTATCCTTCAACTCCAACTCAGCGGCGGCCTCGGCGGCGGCGATCCGAACGCTTGGGTGGCGATCGAGCAACGCGTTCGAAACTGTCTCGGAGATATCAGGCGCTTCGAGGTACCGCAAAGCCTGGAGAGCCGATCGACGGAGGTCGGGATCGCGAGCATCCTCGGCAGCGAGAACCAATTCTTGAATGACCATCTCGCTTTCACCAGCTCCAGGAATCTGGGCAAGCGCCCGCGCGCTGGCGCGCCGTAGTAGTGGTCTCGGGCTCTTGAGCAACTTGGCCAACTCGGGAATGGAAGATACATCTCCCAGCTCACCAAGGGCCTGGACCGTTTCTTCGTCGACCAAGTCCGGGTGTTCTCGAAGCTGGTGGATAAGTTCAGGCACAGCCGCTGGATCGCCCAAGCGCCCAAGCGCGGAAGCGGCTTGACGCCGAACCCGCGGGGAAGGATCGTGGAGCGCGGCGATAAGCTCGGAGGTCGCCAATGATAAGCCCTGGCCCGCCATCTTCTCGATCGCCGATTCACGTTCGGCAGCATTGCCACTGCGATTGAACCGACGCATTGCGCGCATGCCTTTTGGAGTCATTCCCGTGAGCACTCGCACAGTCTGGCGAACGCTGGTCGAACCTTCTTCTCGAATGGGGGCAAGAAAGAACAGCGCGACGAATCGGATCGCGATCGTCACCCAGAAAACCACGTGGTAGGCGAGGAAATCGGAGGACATAAATCCCCGTCCGCGAGCCAGCATTTCCGCTCCCACCAACGGCGCAAGGCCAGCGATGAACGACTGGGTTGCGAGGCCCGCACCGATGTAGGTCGCGCGGTTGGAAACCTTTGCCGTGGACAGGAGAAGATTGAATTGGCAAACGGCAATGCAGCTCCAGTTCGCGCCCATCAAGAAGTGGCAGCTGATGAGTAGGGCGAGGTTAAACGGAGTGGCAACGGGTCCGGCGGTTGGTTGAGCAATGAGCCACGCGAGCGGGCTGAGCAGCATTCCCGCCGCACCGACCGCGAGGATTGGCTTGTTCCCGTATTTGTCGGCGAGGTATCCCCAGAATTTCGAGAGCGTCACGTTGCCAAGGGCGTGCATGATGCCGCAAAGTTGCAACTGCGTCTTGGTGAATTTCAGCGATTCGAAGGCAAACGCGGACCAGAGGTTTCCCGCCATGGCCTGGCCCCAAATAAAGATCGCGAGGAAGAGAAGAACCTTGCGGAAATCGCGATCCGTGAAAGGCACCGCAAACCCCTTGATGCCTTCCTTGATCGATTGCTTAACCGGATCTCGGCGGGGGATGTCGTGCATCCGGTTGAAGAAAAACCAGCTGATGAAGACGCAGATGATGGCGAGCGAAAAGATTCCGGCATAGCCATACGAGGCTGCGCCGTTCTTCTCGAAATAGTCGACCATGAGCGCGCCGAGCAGGCCGACGGTGGCGCCAATCGCGACCATGAGTCCGTTTCGGTTGCCGAAAAATGCGCCGCGAGAATTGGCCGGGACCATCTCGGCAAGCCAGTCGTTGTAGATCGGGTTGACGATATTGATAATCGCCGACGCCAGGGCGAGACAGCCCAAAATGATCGCCAATTTGACGTCGATCCACAGCGTTAGCAGTGGCAGAAATGCGATCGGCAAGTGGAGGAACCGGTAGATGAGGGCGGGCCTAAAGATGAAGCCTTTGTAGTTGGGAAACGACCTGCCCCAGATCGCGCCGGGGATTTGGATGAGACCGAGGAAGCCAGGGATCGAGGTGATGAGTCCGATCCAGCGGTCAGCATGCGCGCCCGACGCTACGGTCTTGATATAGCCCACGATGAACGCGCCGCCGATCAGGGTTGCGAAGGCGGTTGCGAAGGAGCCGTCGAGGTTGGCAAAACGGAGAGTTTTGAGGTTTTCAAGGCGATCCGGGCGTGGATGGTTCGAGGACTCAATGGAGTCATCCATGGGTGCTGCCTCCTCTCTCCGGCCTCGGGACCATCACCCCCGAAAGGTTACCGAAAATGTCATGCAAAAGGACCCAAATCTGGGCCCAGTATGCAAATGAAAACACGAGGTTTCGTATAACTAAAATGAAGAACCGCGATATTGCTGGTTCTTTACCACTTGGAAACAAGGTAGGTACCAACTGAGATGAAAGACCGTTCCAGGGCATGGAGACGCAAACAAACGCGTCGCATCATCAACAAGATTGAGACCACAAAAAAATGGATTCTCAATACGGTTCAAAAGAGAACGGCGGATCGCCCCGCACCCCTTGCAGAGGCGAAACCGCATAAGCATGGGAAACTCACCCACATCCAGGAGGCACGGCTTCAGCTGTATCTCAACCATCAGCTTCTCGAAGACAACGCCGCGTAGAACTGGCGTTGAGAAGCTGACCGCCCCAGTCTTCGGCCGAAGGCTGGGGTTTTTCGTTTTCCGAAGATTCCCATTCTTCCGTTTTGTCATGCTGCATCAACTGGCGCATGTAGGTACTGATCGGTGCTCTTGTTGTGTGCTCTTAAATCCGGCAAACCTCGCCGTTAGGCTCCCTCGCTAAGCTTCAACGGCCGATTCATCCAATGTTCAGACTTCAATTGTCAACTTGCGTCCGTCATCGGGACAGTTTAGGCAGCGAATGAATGGGTGCGCTGTGCTCTTGTCTCTTCGCCTTGTAAACTCATAGAGTGACTGGCCTCGACGTGCTCGCCGCTACTGGCTTCCATAAGCTCAAAGGCAAACGCGTCGCGGTTGTTTGCAACCAAGCCAGCGTCGACCATCGCTTCCGGCATATCCTCGAACTCCTTGAACCTGCGGCCCATGGCGAATTCCAAATTGCCGCCGTTTTCGGCCCGCAACACGGACTCTTCGGCACGACCCAAGACAACATGATCGAGTGGCAAGGAGAGGGCGCGACAAAGGTTCAGTTCCCTGTTTTCTCGCTGTACGGAGAGCACCGCGAACCTACCGACGAGATGCTCGACAATGTCGATTTGATCCTCATCGACCTTCCCGATGTTGGCGCTCGCTACTACACCTTCATCTGGACGATGTCTCTCGTCATGAAGGCGGCGGAACGGCTCGGGATTCCGATGCTGATTCTCGACCGGCCAAATCCGATTGGATCGCAAACCGAGGGCACCGTGCTCGATCCCAATTTCGCAACTTTTGTGGGCTTGCATCCCCTACCCCTTCGCCACGGGCTCACCATCGGCGAGATCGCACTTTATGTCCATGACCACTACTATCCGAAGTCGCAGATCGAAATTCTGAAGTTGGAAAAATGGGATCGAGACTCTTATGCCGACCATAACCAACATGCTTGGGTGATGCCGTCTCCAAATATGCCGACGGTTGACACGGCCGTCGTGTATCCAGGTGGCTGTCTTATTGAAGGTACGAACCTCAGCGAAGGTAGGGGAACGACACGGCCCTTCGAAACCATTGGTGCGCCTTGGCTCGATGGATCGCGTTTGGCCGAGGCCCTCAACAGCCAAGATTTAAGTGGCGTCTATTTCCGACCAATCCAGTTCGAGCCAACTTTCAATAAGTACCACGGGCAAATTTGCAACGGAGTTTTCGTGCATGTCTTGGACCGCAGCAGGTTCGAACCCGTGCTGACTTACATTGCGATCATGATGGAATGCATCCACCAGACGGGACTCAAAGATTCGAGCCACGTCAGACTCGACCGGTTCCGAGCCAACAGCCCAGAAACCGAACTGGGCGGCTTCGCATGGAAGCAACCGCCCTACGAATACGAGTTTGAGAAGCTTCCGATCGACATCCTTTTTGGCAATGGATGGATGCGAGAGGAGATCGAATGCCTCGGAAAGTTAGAAAATCTGAGGAAAAGGATGCGAACCGAGGTCGAAGAATGGATCGCGGCCACCCCACCGACTAAACTTTACTGAGACTGTATCGGACGATACAGTCGCTGACCTGCCAATTCTCGTCGACCAAAGGGCGGGAAATGCATTTCCATCCTATGAAGATTCGGGCGTTTACTCTCATCGAACTGCTGGTCGTGATCGCGATCATCGCAATCTTGGCTGCGATCCTTTTCCCGGTTTTCGCCCAAGCAAAACTCGCGGCGAAGAAGGCGGTAGCTATCAGCAACGAAAAGCAGATCGGCATGGCCATGTTGCTGTATTCCGGAGATTATGATGACTTCTATCCGCAAAGCGATGGTTGCGTGGCAGGATCGTCTCTCAATCCAGCTCTGAATGGTGCGCCTCTTAACCCGAGCGGACCAGGTTGCATGGGTCCCTACTTCTACCGCACCAACTTCTACGGTTGGCAGAAGTGGCTACTGCCATATACAAAGAACGTGGATATCTTCACTCACCCAGTTCTAGACCACAAGAAGTTTTCCAACTGGTCGGAAAACGGCGGAATCATGGGCTCCTTCGCCATCAACCTTTCGCTGATGGGCGCCCTCAACACCCACATGAACACAAGCGGCGTGGACCTCTATCGCACATCGTGGTTGGGCGGTAGCCAAACCGGCGTCCCCAATACTTCTCAAACTTTCCTTCTGATGGAGTTAGTCGACGCCGACGTCAATTTCGTGCCGCTGATGGTCGACACGTCGTCCGGAACTGCGTCGCGTGTCGCTTATCCCATCGCGATTCGGGAAGCCTGGATTCCCAAGTTCTATAAGACGGATGCCTCGTGCAACCAGGTCTCGAACACCCCGGATCCGAGCTTAGTGCCATTCGCAAACAATATCAATCTCACTTACGCCGACGGCCACACCAAGACCATCGCGGCTGCGAAATTCTTGGATAACACACCCACCGCCGCCGACTTCGTTGTGAGCTCGCGTCCGGCCTGTGGCATCAGTTGGGGGTTCTGGAACATCTCCTCGAAGCCCGTCTGGACCAAGCCATGGCCGCAATGGGGGCTCGAGTAAATCTATCAATTTTCATATTTTCATATGGCAAAGGGGGGTCTTAACATTTCATTCCTGAGGCTGGATCGGTAAAATATATTAAGATAGGCGAGGAAAGCCCGGCTCTTAACATCTCGTTAAACTTCCACCACCACCATTTCCCTGAAGGATCGGCCTATTAAAAGCTTGTTGCAGGCGCACAGGACGTGCAGCAACGCAATCTACTGGAATCCTAAGGCAATGAAAAAGGCATTTACGCTCATCGAGCTTTTGGTCGTCATCGCGATCATCGCTATCCTTGCAGCCATCCTCTTCCCGGTTTTCGCTCAGGCGAAGGCTGCGGCAAAGAAGGCTGCTTCGATCAGCAACCAGAAGCAAATCGGACTCTCCGTTATCATGTATTCGTCGGACTACGACGACATTTATCCTCGAAACGACGACTGCTATGCAAATTCGTCGCTCAATCCGGATCTGAACGGCAAGCCGTTCAACCCCACCGGCGACGGCTGCACGGGCCCGAACTTCTACTACCGTATGAACCACTATGCTTGGCAGAAGTGGGTGATGCCCTACGTCAAGAACTTCGGTCTGTTCACGCACCCGGCTTTGGATTACAAGCAGTTCACGAACTGGACCAATAACGGCGAACTGATGGGCGCTTACGCTCTGAACCTCTCAATCACTGGCGCACTCAACACCTACAACAACGGTGCTGGAACCGGTATCTTCCGAAACAGCTGGTTGGGTGGAAGCCAGACGAACGTTCCGGATGTCGCTCAGACGATGCTTATCATGGAACTCGTCGACCCAACGGTCAACTTCGCTCCTGTGTTCCTCGACAGCTCCTCTGGCACGCAGACCCGAACGGCCTATCCGTTCGCCGTTCGCGAAGCTTGGATGCCCAAGTTCTACAAGACCGATGCTAGCTGCAACGTAATCAGCAACTCGCCGGACGCATCCCGCGTCCCGTTTGCTGAGAACATTAACCTCAGCTACACCGACGGTCACACCAAGTCGATCGCCGTTGGCCGATTCCTCGCAAACACCCCGACGGCTGCTCAGTACTCGGTCAGCTCGAGACCTGCTTGTGGTATCGGTACCGGCGCTTGGACTATCTCGGCTGCTCCAACCTGGACTCAGCCGTGGCCGCAGTGGGGTCTGAACTAAGACAATGATGGCCCGACTTGGTCTTCTTCTGATAGCCGCGGCGATGGTCATCGGCTGTGGAAATGCCGGCGGCAGCGTCGATGTCGATGCCGTCAAGAAGCAGGCAGACAAGGAAAAGGAGATCAACGCAAAGGCTTTGAAAGATAAGCCATTGCCTCCTGGCGACGGCCCTGCCAACTAAAGCAAGACCTAGTCCACAAAAAGCTCCTCATCTCGGTGGGGAGCTTTTCGTTTATACTTCTCTCACGACATGAAGCTGGCGGTTTGTATCATTCACAACCGGGACAAAGGCAAGATCATCGATGAACTTGTCAAGGCTGGCTTTAAGTTCACGATCATCGGATCCACGGGAGGCTTCCTCCGGGAAGGTAATACGACGATCCTCATGGGTGTGCAGGACGATGAGGTGGCTGATCTGAAAGAATTGATTTCCGCAAACTGCCAGAGCCGTGAACAACTCTTGAACGTCGCCCCTTTCGAAGCCAACCCAACCGCGGCGTTTACACCGAGTGCGGTCAAAGTCCCCGTCGGCGGCGCGGTCCTCTTTCTTCTCCCGGTCGAGGAGTTCGAACGGTTTTGACCACCATCGTCGGGCTGCATCGGGCCCAAGAAATGGTGCCTATCCTGGCCGACGAATCGTGCGGCGTGGCTTCGCTTCTGCTCTACGGTCCTCACGGAAGCGGCAAGAGCCTCTTGCTGCAAAAGCTGGCCGAAGGGTGGCTCGGCAATCCTGGCGCTGAAAACGACCGCGCGATCGAATCATTTCGACGAGGAACAAATCCGGATTTCTTCCACATTCCACCCGGCGGTCCGAGCAACTTGATCCTGCTAGCCCAAATGACGCCGACCCAGACAAAACCCAAGCACTTGGAGAATGTGATGCCGCTAACAGACTTCCTTCGCGTCGGTCCGCTGTACTCCCGACACAAGGTTATCTGGATCGAAGATGCCCACCGCATGAACCTTGCCGCGATCAACTCTCTCCTGAAGCCGCTTGAGGAACCGCCAGCATACGCCAAGATCATTCTCACCACCAGCCAGATCAGCCAGATTCCCGCAACTATCCTTTCTCGTTGCTTGGTCGTGAATTGCGAATTGCCCACCGAAGAGGAATTGCGAACCCTATTTCCCACCATCGATCGTGAAATCCTAGAACTTGGTGAGGGTAGTCCTGGAATTATTTCAAAGATCGCGGCAAGTCCGGACTTTTACCAAGGCATCCTGCGCCTATCGGATCGAATCGCACGCGCCGGAAAGTTTGAAGCGCTCGCGCTCAGCGATGAAATGCGCCGATGTAGCGAGCAGTTGGAAGACATCGAGAAGCAAGGAATGCGACTTTGCCAAGCCCGGGTGCTTGAACTCGCGGCCGTCGCAATATCAAAGCGGCACCCGCATCGTCCAGACGCAGTGGCTCTCCTCATCGAGGGTCACAAGAGAATCCTCGCCAACGGAAATGCTGGATTGGTCTTCGACTCGATTGCCGGGAAAATCGTGCTGAATGCGAATGCGGGAACGAAACGGTAAATGAACATCGTAACTAGATATTCGTAGAGAGACAATAATGCTCAGTTGGGTCAAGAACCGTACAGGAACATTTGATCGATCCGCACATTTCGAGCGGTTGATGCGAGATTCGTATCGCCAGGCTTTTTCAGTGGCATATCGACTTACCGGAGACTCGGTCGACGCAGAGGACCTCGTGCAAGAGGCCTACGTCCGAGCCTTCCGATTCTTCCATCGGTACGATGAAAAGCTGCCTTTCAGCAGCTGGATGTACCGAATCATCGCCAATGCGCATATCGACCTCATCCGACGACGAGGCAAGATTCGCACCAGTTCGCTGGACCATTCCGGCAGCGACGGACAACAGGCTTACGAGGTCGCCGACCATACGAATATCCCCGGCGACGAGCTTATCAGCAGCAGCTTCTCGGAAGTTGTGCAGGCCGGCCTGAACCAAATGAATCCGGAATTCCGACTGGCCGTGGTGCTCGCCGACATTGAAGGGCTTTCCTACGAAGAAGTCGCGGAGATCATGGAAACGTCGGTCGGTACCGTCCGATCCCGAATCCATCGTGGACGCGTTCAACTGAGAAACTTCCTTCTTAAGGCCGCGCCCGAATCTTATGGGAGGTACGTCAATGTCCTGTAATTCGGTCAAGACGAAGCTGTCCTCGTACGTCGACGGAGAAATGTCCGCCGCCGAACTGCAGCAGGTCAAGCGACACGTGGCCTCATGCCCCGATTGCTACAAGCAGCTCGAACAATTCCGCGGAGTTCGCACTTCACTTCGAGACCTCGATGCCGCGCCGGAAGCGCCAAGCGATCTTCCCGACCGCGTTCTTCGAACAATCAAATCGTCACGCACGAATTACTTTAAGTTTGCATTTGCTTTGGCTGTTCCTGTTTTGCTGGCGGCGATGATCATTTCATCCCGCACACCAAAGCCGATATCCAATAGCGACCGAGATCTCACGATCAAACGACAACTTGCAAAGGATAGGATTTTCGATGCTGGCACCGATCCAACGTCAGGAGCGTCCCTTGTTCACTACACGAGCTTCGAAGGCCGTTAGTTTCGGGCTCTTGGTTGCGATTGCAGCCATCGCCCCATCGCAAGACGAAAAGGCGCAACGGTACCTCTTTCGGTCGCTAGCCGGAGATTATCGAACCAACATCGTCGCCGTCCTCAAGCAGCGTATCGCGAACGAGAATGGATCGAAGCTGGTCAAAATCCAGCGATCGATGGACGGCAAGACCAAAGAGTCCGTCCTTTCTCCGTTGCACTTGCAAGGTGAGTTTCTGGATGACGGCAAGGAACTGAAGTTCTACAGCCCGGATGATCGACTGCTCATTGTGCAGCCCAACAATCCGGCGGCGCAGGACTACAAATTCCGGCTCCCGCTGATCCAGAAAAACTACAACATCCGATTGGAACCAGGTCGGAAAGTGCTGGGTCGAAACTGCGTGGTGGTCACCGCCGAGTCGAAGTACCCCAAGGTGTCCGACATACGCTACAGCTTTGACGAGAAGACTGGATTTCCCCTCTCAAAGGAGATCATCCACAGCGATAAGACCGTCGACCTAGATTACGAGGTTTCGGACATCAAATTCCCCGGCAAGCTGGATCCTTCGATCTTCCGCATCGAGCCAGTGGTGGGAGTCGAGGTCGTGAACTACGCTGAACAGTGCGTGAACCGACCGAGTGAAGCAGCACAGGCCCTCGGGTTTGTACCGCTCATTCCAACCCGATTCCCTTATGGGTTCCAAATCCAGCGCATGACGATCTCGGATAAGAACAAGGTGAAAATGCTTTGTCTGAAACTAACCGACGGGTTGCAGCGCATCACGATTTACGAGTGGGTGCCGGCCCCTGGCGAGACGATTACCACCGGTGAGGATCGTGAGATCAAGCTTCACAACGGTCTCAAAATCGTTGCCGTAGCCGATATCGATAGCGGAATTCGCGATTCGGTTTTGCACACATTCATTGTGCGAGCCGAAGGCGATGGACCGGCTCTCATCACCCGCATCGGAATTTGAGGAACCTATTCACCCAAAGATTCCATTACAATGAAAGGAAACCCATGAAAACAGTTCGACCTTGGACAGCATACGTCATGATTGCCGGCGGATTTGTTGCTGGCGTGGGCACGGTTGTGAGCATGACCAACGGCTTTCACCCGGCAACCGCCATGGCAAAGTCGAGCGGCGCCACGAAACTTGTGGGAAATATCTCGGCCGAAGAAGCAACCACTCTGCATAATCTTAATAATTCGCTGACTAGCTTGGCTCAATATGTCAAGCCTGCTGTCGTCCATATTCGCGCCATCACAGGGCGGGAAAGCGATGGGCAAGGCAAGCTGATTCCGATCTCGGGTAGCGAAGGTGCAGGATTTATTTACCGAAAGGATGGTTACGTCATCACGAACGACCACGTCGTTTCGGGGGCAGACCAAGTTACCGTCGTCCTCAACGATGGACGGGAATTCAAAGGCGCAGTTAAGCGAGCTCCCGAGTGGGACGTTGCCGTCATAAAGATTGAAGCCAACGATTTGCCGACCCTTGGTATGTCGGATTCCAAGAGTGTGCTTCCTGGCCAAATGGTCATGGCGATCGGATCGCCGTACGGTCTGGAAAACTCCGTAACATTTGGGCATGTCAGCGCAGTAAAGCGTGAAAATGCTGTACCGGACAACGTCATGACGGGCCAGACGGAACGCTTCTACCCTGACCTTATCCAAACCGACGCGGCAATCAACGTTGGCAACTCAGGTGGACCGCTCGTGAATATCGACGGGCAAGTGGTGGGAATGAATAGCTCGATCTTCACCAAGACGGGCGGCAGCAACGGCATCGCCTTCGCGATTCCCAGCAACGAAGTCCGGTTCCTCGCAGATATCTTGATTCAAAAAGGCAAAGTTGTTCGATCTCAGATCGGCGTCTACCCTCGCGACCTCAAGCCGTTCGAATTGAGTGAGAAGAAGCTTTCGGGTGGTGCGTATGTCGAGGATGTTTCGCCAGGCGGACCGGCCGACAAAGTTGGAATAAAGAAGGGAGACATCATCGTCAAGATCAACTCCAAGGCGATCGATGGTCAGATCGATCTCCGCAACGCCATGCTGGAAATCGCTCCAGGCACAAAGGCGACGGTCGAGTACCTGCGAGACGGCAAGAGCGGATCCGCAAGTGTCACGCTCGAAGAGGCGAAGGAAGCCAAGCCCGCCGCAAGCAAAGCAAAGGCTTACACATTCGACGGCAACGATCTCGGAGATTTGTTCGACTCGCCGGATATGAAGAAATTCCAAGATCGCATGAAGAAGTTCAAGTCTCAAGATGACTCTTCCGGCGAAGCCGACGTTGCGCCGCTCCATAGTGGCAAAGCTAAATTTGGCGTGGAAATCGGCGACCTCACCCCCGCTCTTCGCAAAAAGTATGGAATTCCGGATAGTGCGCACGGCGTTGTCATCGCTTCGGTGGAACCCGGCGGCGTTGCCGCAAAGAACGGCCTGGAGGTTGGCGATGTCATCGAGTCGATCGGTGGGAAGAAAGTTGAATCCGTCCAAGGTTTGACCTCAGAAATGGGCAATTTCAACTGGGGCGACAAAGCTCACGTGAAGGTCTCCCGCTACGCTAAGAACGCCCAAATGTCGATCGAACGAGACATTACGTTCAAGTAAGCTTCAATTGAATCTAGGCAAATGGCTTTAATTTGTCTAGATTCTATTGTTTTTAGGCTTGACAACGCTGGAGATTGTGATATTCTCTAATTCGGCAAATTTGAACCTAGAAGGAATGGGCGAGGGGGAAACTCGTTGCCAATTTAGGAGAAAAAAATGACATTCTACAATCTAAAGACTCGATCTCATGTTGAAGTGCCAGAAGGCGACGTACGAAAGACCAAGATGGTGCGAAAGACCAAGTCTGGTGAGCAAACTCGCTATGCGCTCAAAGCTTCCTACCAAGGAACCACGCTCTTCAAATTCGTAAACGAAGCGACCTTCAAGTCGTCCAACGCAAAGGAAGAGTAGTCACCACTCACTTATCGACTTTGAAAAGGGGCTAGATTTCGAATCTAGCCCCTTTTCTTATTCATGGGACTTTTGTCCTTGCCTTGAACTACCATAGACTAGAATCGTTAAGCAGGATGATATGGCACTGACTGAGCAAGAAAAAGTTGCGCACCTCCTTCGCAGGTTTGGACTTGGCGCCAGTGAAGCCGAACTGAATTATTACTCCCAGGGCGGGCTCAAGAGCGCAATCGATAAACTCATCAATTGCGAGAACACGCCCGAGGCGTTCGAATTCAACTGGGAGATTGTCGAAGACCAGAAGGGTCAAATCAAGCCTCAGCAAGCGGTTGTCGGCTGGGCCGCCCGCATGCTTATGACCCGGCGACCTCTCGTCGAAAAAATGACTCTCTTCTGGCACAACCACTTCGCCACCAGCGCCGAAAAGGTCACCAATGCACCGCTGATGATTCAGCAGAACGAAATTCTGCGCCGCAACGCACTCGGCAATTTTAAGACCCTTCTCCTCGAAGTCTCGAAGGATCCGGCGATGCTTATCTGGCTGGATGGCCAAGACAACATCAAAGGGCGAGCCAACGAGAACTTCGCGCGCGAAGTCATGGAGCTCTTTACCCTTGGTGTTGGAAACTACACTGAAAAGGACATTCAAGAGGCTGCACGAGCTTTTACCGGCTGGAGCTTTGTCCGCAACGGGCGCAACGCCCAAAAGTCTCCGGCGACGTACATGTTTAAGCCGGTCCTCCACGACGACGGCGTAAAGACTGTTCTGGGCAAGACCGGAAACCTGACCGGCGAGGATGTCATCGATGTGTTGTGCAAGCAGCCCAAGATGGCCGAATTCATCGTTCGAAAGATGTGGACCTGGTTTGTGTATCCCAATCCCGACGCAGTTACGCTCAAGCCCTTCATCGACGATTTTGTTCGTTCAGGACTCGACATCAAGACGTTGGTTCGGGCGATCGTCGAATCAAGTGAGTTTTACTCCGACCGAGCTTATCGAAGAATCATCAAGAACCCCGCCGATTTCTGCATCGCTTCGGCACGAGCCATGGGCCTTGGCGAGAACATGGCCACCCAGCTTGCTCCTACGGCGAATGACGAAAAGGGTTCACGGGCCAAGATTGGTCCGGCTCAGGCCGTCAGCTCGACCATGAAGAGTCAGGGACTTTGGCTGTTCTATCCGCCCGATGTATCGGGATGGAAGCCGGGCGAGCCGTGGATCACATCGGCGACAATGGTGGAGCGCATCAACTGGGCCAACAAGCTGATGGGCGCGGCTAGGGGTGGCGTACGCTATCCGATCTACAGCATCCTCGCGGGAGACCCAACGCCGGACGGAATCGCGCGCAAGTTGGCGTCGATGTACGACGCCTCGTTCTCGGAGACAAAGCTGAAGAAGCTGGGAGAAGCCGCCCAGTTGGCATTGAACGGTCAGGCCTTGAGCCAGCGCAACGCCAACCAGGTTGCCGATGTGGTCCTCCGCGTCATCTTCGGGTCCCCGGAATTCCAGTTCTGCTAGGTCAAGGTCGCCTCCGGTCTGGCAAGGATCGGGGGCGATTGTGCATAATATAGACCTCGCGAGCGGGCGTAGCTTAATGGTAAAGCTCCAGCCTTCCAAGCTGGCCACGTGAGTTCGATTCTCATCGCCCGCTCCAAACCTCCCACTTCATGCTTATAATGTAATTGCGCCTGCGGGCGTAACTCAGTGGTAGAGTGTCTCCTTCCCAAGGAGAAAGTCGCGAGTTCGAATCTCGTCGCCCGCTCCAAAGTTTGGTAACCTTGGTAGGTCGCAAGGTCTTGCCATGATCGCTTCACTGACTCTCGCATCCGTACTTCTCTCTCGCGTCCGGCCATCCGGTTCTTCTTGGCGAGCTGACCTCAAGAAGGAAATTCCGCTATTGGGTCATCGCAATTGGATCGTAATCGCCGATTCCGCCTACCCAGCTCAGAATAGTCCAGGAATTCGCACCATCGTTACCCACGCCTCGCAGACCGAGGTACTCAAGGCAGTGATGGGCGAGCTCTCTCATGCGAAGCACGTTATGCCCAACGTTTTTCTGGACAAGGAACTGGCGTACGTTCCGGAAGCTGAGGCACCTGGCGTTTCCGCATATCGCAAGGAAATTGCCTCGATCCTGAAGGGCAAGCCAACAAAGACCGAGTTGCACGAAGACATCATTAAGAACCTCGACGAAGCCGGTAAGACGTTTCGCGTTCTGCTCCTGAAGACGGACTTCACCGTTCCCTACACCTCCGTGTTCCTGCAACTGGATTGTGCCTACTGGGGTCCGGTGAAGGAAGGCAAACTGCGCAAGATCATGAACGGCGGCTAAGGCGTCGCCTGGCTGCCTCAATTGACCCGAAGTCGGCGACTTCGGGCTGAAACTGAAAGCGTTGGATGATTTGAGCCCTGGCTGTTGAGGCTGTCTAGAAAGCCTCAACAGCGAATTTCTGAAATATCGCCAAGCGACGACTCACGCCCAAGGGCTTTCCTGTTCCCGACAATTGAGTCAGCCGAATCGAATGGATAATTGCCGAAATGAGCCTGAGACCGAAGAGTTGAGGCTTCATCAACAAAGCCTCAACGCCTCGCAGAACTCGTGGCTGAGGCATCACGCCACAAATTCATTTCGTTCGCCATCGAAATAAAGATATAATCATTTCGATGGCGAACGAAATGATTTCACGGCAGCTGAAGGCGCTCTCCGATCCGACACGCCTCCACATTGTCGAGTTCCTCGCCCGAGAGTGTTGTGGTAAAGCCAGCGTCCTGGAGGACGGCGGCGTTATCGGAGCCACAGCCGGCGAAGTCTGTTGTCATGTCACTGGCGCCGAGCAGATTACGTCCACCGTCTCACACCACCTCCACGAACTCGCCGCGTCGGGTCTCATCGAGATGACACGCCAAGGCAAAGCCATGGTCTGCACCGTAAATCTAAACGCTCTTCAAAACCTCGCTGGCTATTTTGGGGAGATGGCAAAGGGAGAATGCAGCGAAGGGTGCTGCTGTTAAGATGCGTTGCCTTCTCTTCGTCTGCGTCCACAACTCCGGTCGGTCGCAGATGGCCGAAGCATTTGTGAACCACTTTGCTCGGACATGCGGTCTAGCGGTCTGCGGGGAATCGGCAGGCACAGTGGGTGGAAAGCAGCTTAATCCAATCGCGATCCAGGCGATGGAAGAAATTGGCATACCGATAACCGGCCAGCATCCAAAACTCTTGACCCAGGAGATGGTTGCTCGGGCCGATGAAATCATCTCGATGGGCTGTGGGGTCGATGCGGAGGCGTGCCCAACCAAGTTCATGCTGACCGAGGATTGGGGACTTGATGACCCAGCGGGTCAACCTATCGAAACCGTCCGACGAATTCGGGACGAAATCAGGATCTTAGTGGAGCAGAAATTGTCATGATGAAGCGGCGGATTGCAGCTGAATTTCTCGGCACATTCTTCATCGTTCTGTGCCCAGTGTTCGCTTCGTCGGTGGGTCATATCGATCTGCTCGTAGCCGCAATCATATCCGGGCTACCCGTCATGGCGATGATCTACGCCCTTGGGCCCATCTCGGCTGCCCACTTCAACCCGGCGGTAACCATTGCATTCGCTTCTGCGGGTCGCTTTCCCTGGCGTCACGCGCCAGCTTACGTGGCTGCCCAACTTCTTGGCGGGCTCGCAGCTTCGGTGATCTGCTGGTCCATCTTTGGTCACCTGGGCGGTCTGCATGTACCAACAGATCCTAGCGCGATCGGACGCAACATCATCTGTGAAACCCTCATCAGTTTCCTATTGATGCTAGTCATCGTTGCGGTCGCGACCGACCGACGCTGTCCGCCAGCGGTACCGGGACTTGCCATTGGGCTAACCGTGGTCATCGGAGTGCTCCTCGGCGGCCCCATCACGGGAGGTTCGATGAATCCTGCGAGGTCCTTAGGACCGGCAATCGTTGCCCAAGGGATTGCCCTCAAATCGGTTTGGCTTTACTTCGTCGGTCCAATCCTCGGAGCAACTCTTGCGGGGCGTTGTTACGAAGCCATTCGCCTTGATCAAGGCGCAGCTTGCAGCGCGCCAGCCGACTTAGGTTAGTAGAAGAATCGGCAGTACGATGCCTCGACCCGTAGGGAGCCTGCGACCGTAGCGTCGAGGCTAAATCGAGGCAGCCATTAAGCAGTCGCGATCAACTGCAGCGCGCTGAAGTACTTGTCCAGCACGTGCTGGGCTACTTCCTTCGTTGTGCCATGATGCCCATGCTCGCTACGGATGACGCTCGTCTCGATCGCCACATTGGCCTCCGCTGGATTTGATGCCTTCTCAAGCCAGCTTGACAGTTCCTTCACGCCGACCTTAAGATCGTAACCATTGAGGGCCAGAAAAGTGATTCCGGCCGCAGCAGTCACCGCTTCGTTCCCAGATTCGAATGGATTCATTGCAGGAAAACCGGAGAAGAACCTCGCAGCCTGGCTCACCAGGTCCTTGCTCTTTCCGTAGGCGTACTGGTAGTTCACTCCCTCTTCCAACTTGGCGTAGTTGAACTTAACCGGCCTTTTGGCGATTTGAAGGTGAATCCAAAGGACGTCTTGAACCGTGAGGTAGTGCATGGCTTTGGGTCTAGTTTAGCTTGTTTCGAGCATGAAACACTCACAAACCCCCGCATCGAGCGATACAGGGGTTTGTGAGTTGTCTGAGGGAACGGACTTAGCTAAAGACCGGAGTGTGATTGAACTTCTGTCCAAGCACGATTTCGCTATCGCCACCCATCCATTGATCCAAAGTCGCCGAATACACTTCACGGAAGTCGACCTTGAACCGAACGTCGCCGTCTTGCAGGTCGGTGAGATCGGGGTTCGATCCGTGCACACCACCTTTCACCTTTCCGCCGATGACGAACATCGGAGCGGCTGCGCCATGGTCGGTACCTTGGCTGGCGTTTTCCGTAACTCGTCGGCCAAATTCCGAGAAGACCAAAACCACAACCTTGTCGCCTTTACCAATGGCCTCCATTTCGCGCTGGAAGGCCAGCACAGCGTCGGAGAAGTTGCCGAGCAGCCTTGCGTGGGTGTCAGCCTGTCGGGAGTGTGTATCGAAACCTCCTGCGGAGAAGTAGACGACTCGAGTCGAGGGCGAAGCGCCGATGAGCTGCGAAATCTGCTTGAAGCCTTTACCGAAAGCATCGTCGCCGTATGTCTGCTTGGGAGCGAACGTGCTGAGCTGCTTGCTCAGGATCGACATCGCATCGAGTGCGGCCTTGTTGGCTTGCTGCACAACGCGAGTCGGGCTGTCGTTCATCGCATCCATACCTTGGATGTCGCGAAGAAGCTTTTCGGAGTTGGCATCGCCCAACATGCTGGAGACGTCGGTAAGCGATGCAAAGCAAGGAATGCTGGCGCTTTCGCCAACGAGAGCCAGCGGCTTCTCGGTGGAGAGACCCAGGGCAACGATCGGATTTGGCGGCTGATTCTTGAGTGCGACATCGAAGTGCCGACCAATCCAACCATGCCGCATCTTGTCGTCCGGGCTGGCGGACTGCCAAATGTCCATGCTCTTGAAGTGCGAGCGATTGGGCTTGGGATAGCCGACGTTGGTGACGACGGCAACCTTGCCCTCGCCATAAAGTGTGTGCAGACCCTTCATCGAAGGGTGAAGACCCAGCGACTGGTTGAGTTTGAGAACCGCATCCTCCTTGTGCGCAAGGGTTGGTCGGTACTTGTAGTAAAGCGAATCGGTAAAGGGCACAACGGTGTTCAGACCGTCATTACCACCAGACAATTGGCAAACCACCAAAACTGTATCCGAAGCCGGTTTCCCTCCCTTTGCGATTCGAAGCACGTCGGCTTCGGCGATGGTGGAGAGCCACTTCGGTGCGGCGAGACCGACGGCGATCAGACCGCCTTGCTTCATTAGGTCTCTTCGGCTTAGAAAATCACTCATGTGTTATGCTCCTTTAATCAACATATCTCGGACGATACTGGAATCCTTATTATCGCAAACGGCGTTGGAATTGTAAAGTTCAATCTTTCGTACTATGAGCCTGTGGACCGTGCCAAAAGCCTCACTCCTCCCAGCCGCCATTTTGAGCGGGCTGGTTATCTTCACCTACTCGACTTTACAGAACTATGGTCCTGAGAGTGCGATACGGAAATTTCACGCGGCTTTACACAATGTTTACACGGCCCAAATGAACGGAAAGCCGATCCCAGATCAGGACTGGGACATGCTCCGCTCCTCGCTGGAGACGGACATCGGGCCCAAGAACCAGATTGTGGACGGACAAGACCTCGACGTCTCCAAAATGGTCCTCACTCAGTTCCAAGCAGGGTCGACATACAGCCTCGCCCGTATGGACCGACACCCCCGAGAAGTACGGATAGCAGTACTGTATTCCAATCCACATCAGCCAACGGTATGTATTGTGTGGGTAGTGGACAAGGTGGGGCGACAGTGGAAAGTGAGCGCGCAAAAGACACTCTCCGCAATGCCTGGGAACGCACTTCGGTAGTTTCGCCATTCATAATGTGTAGGAAAACTTCATGAATTCGAATCGCAAATCTGGAAAGATCAATTTTCTCACGCTCGGCGTGGTCGCCGTTGTTGGGTTGATCGTGGCCTCGCTGTTTTTGGCTCGAGAAGATCCAAGCGCAGTTGGCGTACAGTTCATGGATGCCCTATCGCGTCGCAACGTAGATCAGTTGACCTCGCTCAGCTACATTGGCAAAACCGATCCCGCCGGCATCGAGTCTGCCCGCAAGAAGCTTCACGACCAGTGGGACTTTGCCGTCAACACGGCTGGCCTCCATTACTTCTTCACCTGGCGCGTCTCAAACAGCCTCACCTCGACCCCGACCACCGCGACGGTAACCGTCATGGTGACCAAAGTTGGACCTTCGGCATACGAAGAAAAGTACGAGCTACCGCTGGAGAAAGAAGGCGACAAGTGGAAAGTTGACGCCTACGCCATTTCGCACTCGATGTACCCTGGCTTGCCAGAAGAATAGTTAGCCTGGCGGCCAGCCAAGCTTTCTTCCGCCCAAAAGATGGGCGTGGAGATGCGGAACGCTCTGGCTGCCATCCTCACCCTGATTGATCACGAGTCGGTACCCGTTCGTGAGGCCGTGCTCGGCGGCAATCGTCTTTGCGGCATTCAGGATCGCCAGGTGGTCGCCGCTCTCCTCGACATCGGCCAAGCCGGGAATTTCCGACTTCGTAATGATGATCGCATGGAACGGCGCCTGGGGCGCAATGTCCCGGATGGCGAAGACATGCTCGTCCTCGTACAAAAACTCCGCAGGAATTTCACGATTCAAGATTCTCGTAAAGAGCGTGGGCATTGCCTATCAGCGTAGCGCGTTCGATTTCAACTTCGCAACTGACATTCGGGTTCAATAGGTACAGGGTGACGATTCACGACGTTTGGTACGGCAAGTCAATTTCCGCCAAACTCGTGCGTGCACTCCTCGTGCCCGCCAGTTGGCTGTATTCGTTTGGGTGGCGTATGTATCTGCTGGTCTACCGCTTGGGCGTCAAGAAGGCAGCCAAGCCCCACAAACGCATTCTATGTGTGGGAAACTGCACGGCCGGGGGCACGGGCAAGACTCCCACCGTCATCTTCATTGCCCAACAAATAGCAGCCATCGGGCACACGGTGGTTATCGGGTGCAGTGGCTATGGCAGCCCGCATGCTGCCGACGCGACGTTGGCGCCGGATGGGCCGCTCGATCCGACCGAGTGGGGCGACGAGCCGGCCGAGATCCGCTCGGCCCTCCCCGACGTCCCGATCATCGTTGGGCGCGCCCGAGTAACTGCGGCGAGTTTGGTCCATCAGCATTTCCCGGATTCGGTCTTGCTTATGGACGACGGATTCCAGCATTTGCCGCTGGCGAAAGATTCCACGATCGTTCTCGATTCTGGCTCCGCGAACCGATTCACCTTTCCGGCCGGTCCATATCGCGAGCCGCTTTCGGTGGGAAGGAAGCGGGCATCGCTCGTGATCGGCCCATCCGAGGCATTTTCGTTGGAGTATTCGCCTTTAGAGTTCCGTGATTCCAATGGAACTTCGATCCATATCAGCGGACCTTCAGGAGTCTTGACCGCCATCGGCCGTCCTGATCTCTTTCGGAGGTCGCTTGAGGAATCGGGGGTTGAGATCGGCGAGTTTATTGCGAAAGGCGATCATGATCCGTTGGACCTGGATTTCGGGAACCTCGATCCGAGCGTGCCCTGGATTGTGACGGAGAAAGACTGGGTGAAGCTTCGAAAGCGATCCGACGTAGGAACGCGTAGGTTTGTCATTGCTCATCGTTCGGTGGTCATCTCACCGCTCGACGAGTTTCGAAAATGGCTCACAATAGATTTAGCATGAATTTCAAGCCGCTGGTCCATAAGCTTGGTCTTGGAGTTCTCAACGCGGGCGAGAAGTGGTTCCAGATTCCCGACCTCACCAAGGCTGAACTGCGAGGACGAAAGCTATCCCGATTCGCGTTTCGGCTGGACAAGAAACATCGCAACCGGTCCAAGGCAAACCTTGCCCTCGCGTTTCCCGAGAGGAGCGAAGCCGAACGTGATGAACTTTGTCGGAAGATGGTCGACCACTTTGGGTTCATCCTCGCCGACTTCGTACGCTCTCCCATTCGCGGCGACGAGGAGTTTTTGGCGAGCATGGAGATTGAAGGTCGAGAGATTTTCGAGCGCGTCGTCGCTGAAGGTAAGGGCATCATCGCCGTCACGGGTCACCTCGGCAATTGGGAACGGTCGGGCCAATTGTTTCCCGTCCTCGGCGTGGCGGCTCATGGGATCGCTCGTGATGCCAACGACGACGAGATCACGACCAAGGTGAACTCGATCCGAAGTGCGCGCGGACTCCAAGTCCTCAGCCGAGGCAACGCCATCCGCGAGACGCTCTTAAGCTTGCGAAAAGGAGACCTTATCGTCATCATGCCCGACCAGAACGACGACAAAATTTTCATTCCCTTCTTCGGTCATCCGGCCGGAACGGTGACGGGTCCCGCCGTGATTCACCAAAAGACCGGATCGCCCATTTTGCCGTTTTGCATTCTTCGCTCGGGGCCGGGCCAATATCGCGCGATCTTTCACGAGCCTATCGTGGCAAGTGACGACGACACACCCGAGACGCTGATGACCCGAATCAACGAGGAACTGGAGGCGATGATCCGCCTCGCGCCCGAGCAGTACCTTTGGATGCACGATCGATGGAAGAACGCGCGCCGGCAAGGCCTGCTTTGAAGATTCTGATCGTCCGATTCTCGGCAATCGGAGACTGCGTTATGGCCGGAGTCGCCATCAACAACCTCCGTCACTCCTATCCTGAAGCGGAAATTACTTGGGTTGTCGAAGACCGCTGCGCAGACGTCGTGGCGGAACCGAAGCTGGTGCACCGCAAGCTGGTTCTCCCTCGGTCCGAGTGGCGGAAGAAGGGGGAATTACGGACCCTGTTGGCCCAATACCGTTGGCTGACCGGACTTCGAAAGTACGACTTCGACTATGGATTCGACCTGCAGGGACACAGCAAGACAGCCTGGTGTTTGCGGCTATCGGGGGCAAAGAATCGACTGTCGATTGGCGGAACGGATGCGTTGGCCCAGCGGCTCAACCCAATTTATTCAAGTCCAGATTTCGAAGATCTTCATGCCGTCGAACGGTTCAACGAGCTGATTGGCTCGGTCTTGCCTATTCAAAATGTGGAATCGGACTTCATGCCCGGCGACGTTTTGCCCCGAGAGGGAAAGCTGGCTACGATTTGCGTCGGCGCTGGGCATCCCGCGAAGGTTGTTCCGACTGACACACTGGCGAGCGTGGGCATCGAACTGGCCGATCGTGGCTACCAAGTGGTGTACCTTGGCGGCTCCAACGACGCGTTCGTGCCCCCGCCCGGGACGCATAGCCTTGTCGGGAAAACGACCCTGACGGAGACCATCGATTGGGTTCGCAAGAGCAAAGTTCACATCGCGGGAGATACAGGAACCGGCCATATCGCCGCCGCGGTGGGCACTCCATTGGTTACAATCTGGGGGAATATGCCGCGTAACCGGTTTCGCCCATACACGAAGCTCGTGACCCTTCTCGATGAAGGCGGAATTCCTGCGGCCGTCCCGGCATGGAAGATTGAAAGCGCAGCCGTGGAGTGGTTGGAGTGGCGCATATGAGGATTCTCATTTCTCGGCTCTCGGCCCTAGGCGATACGGTGTGCACTTTGCCGGTCGCGAAAGCTTTGAAAGCCAAGTTTCCTGAGTGCCACATTACATGGGTGGTCGATCCTCGATTTGCTGGAATCGTCGAATGCTCCGACTCGGTGGATGAGATCGTTCGCTGTAAACCCTCGTTTTCCGTTTCCTCTTTGCCTTCGTTTCCTTCCCCATTCGATTTGGCTCTCGACATGCAAGGCTTGTCAAAGAGCGCATTGGTCGTTTGGCGAGCCAAGGCCGGGCGAAAGTTGGGATACCATTGGCAGCGAGAGGTCGCCCGATTCTTCTCCCAGCCGGTCTTGCCCGATCCATCTAGTGTGCACGTGGTCGACCAATATGTCGACGTGGCGCGCTGTGCTGGAGCCGACGTCGTCGATGCTCAATTTGGATTAGAGCCAAAGGAGGAAGACCGGACCGCGATGCGCCAACTACTTTCCGATTCGGGTATTTCCGGTCCCTTCGTATTGTTTAACGCTGGCGCAGGATGGGCGTCAAAGCGTTGGGTCCCGAGCCACTTTGCAACGGTCGCCGAACTGCTGGCGGCCAAGGGCGTGCAAACCGCTTTGATTGGTGGAAAGGCACCGGCCGACCAAGAGGCAGCTCAACAGGTGGTGGACGCATGCCCAGTCCCCGTCGCGAACCTCCTCGGCAAGACATCCGTACGAGAATTGGTGGCTCTGATTTCGTTGTCGAACGCTCACGTTGGTGGTGACACTGGCAGCACGCATGTTGCGGCGGCCCTGGGAGTTCCGGCGATTGGACTCTATTCAATCACCAAACCGGCACGGTCATGCCCTTATGGGCAAATCCATCGCTGCCACTATTCGCCGGTGGCGCTTGCGGAAATCTTGCCCGGAGACGTATACCGAACTGTGTGGGAGGCGATCTCGTGACGATTTCGGAATTGACAGAGTTGCGCGCTGGCAAGAAAGTCGTGTTTACGAATGGCGTGTTCGATATACTCCATGCAGGCCACGTCGACTATCTGGAAAAGGCACGAGACCTTGGAGACTATTTAGTAGTAGCCCTTAATACTGATTCTTCGGTATCTCGACTAAAGGGACCATCCCGTCCCGTCAATTCTTTATCCGATCGCATGCGCATCATTGGCGCATTACGCTGCGTAGATTGCGTCGTGTCGTTTCCCGAAGACACTCCGGAAGCGATCATTGCTTCGATTCGGCCGGACATCCATGTCAAAGGGGGCGACTACACAGTGGAGTCTTTGCCAGAGTCTCGAATCGTTTTGGGATATGGTGGCGAAGTGGTGATCCTACCTTTCCTCGAGGGCCGCTCGACGACGGGAATCCTTAAGAAACTCGACGAATCATGAGCGCTTTCGACCACGGCAAGAAGCGTTGGCTTTTTTGCATGACCCACCCCGACGATGAGATTTCAATCTGCATTTGGATCAAGCGATTGGTCGATCATGGCAACGAAGTCTTTATGTCGTGGTCGCATTCGAATCCAATTCGCGAAGCGGAATCTCGTAAGGTTGCCGAACTATTAGGTATCCCCCAAGAGAACCTCACCTTCCATGATGGGTCCGACGCTACCCTGTGTAAAGACTTCGTCGAACTCCTGCCGAAGTTCCGCGACATGATGGCGTTTGTGAAGCCTGATGTTGTGGTTTGCGGTGCCTTCGAGCAAGGCCACGCAGACCACGATACGACGAACGTCTTGGTGAACCAGACCTTTCATGGACCGGTGATGGAGGTTCCGTTCTATCACACCTACATGACTCGGATGCAGAAAATGAATGTCTTCTCGGACTCAGCCGGCCAGTCGGTGCTCGTACTCACACCCGAAGAAGTAAAGCTGAAGCGGCAGATCGCTCGGCAATTCCGCAGCCAAAACATCTGGTCAGTGCTGATGTGGTCCGAGATCTGGCAGGTCAGCCAGGGGCGTGAAATCGATCTTTCGAGGCGAGAGATCATGCGCCTGCAGCACCACAAAACGTTTCGGGTTCCGAACCATCCTTCCCATTTGACAACCAAACTTCAGAAGCACGAAACGTGGCAATGGTGGTGCGACCACGTCCTCCCTCACATCCGCGGCTAGGTACCCTTAAGGCATATGTTTCGCAAGTTGATGGACCGCGTCGACCGCATGATGGGGCGGGGCGTCATCGATGAAGAATTCTACGAAGAACTCGAGGAGGCTCTTCTTCAGGCTGATACGAACATTCAAGTCGCGCACGAGATCCTCGAGGAGCTGAGACAAGCGGTCCGTGAAGAGAAGATCACTGACTCAGCCGGCATGAAGGCTCGCCTCCAGAAAGCCATTGGCGATCGTTTCCGCTCGCTCGAACCGGTTGGACTCTCGGTAGCCGAAGAAGGCCCGACAGTTTATATGTTCGTAGGCGTGAATGGCGTCGGCAAGACCACCACCATCGCCAAGCTCGGCCATTTGTTGGTGAACAAGTTCGGAGTCTCGGTTCTCCTTGCTGCTGGCGACACCTTCCGTGCCGCCGCCATCGAGCAGCTCGACACATGGGCAAAGCGAATCGGGACCGACATCGTGAAGTCCCAGCCGGGTGCAGACTCTGCCACCGTTTTGTTCGACGCCATCACCGCCGCGAAAGCACGCGGCACCCAATTTGTGTTGTGCGATACCGCTGGACGCCAGCACTCGAAAGCTAACCTCATGGCCGAACTAGAGAAGGTTCGAAAGGTGACCAACAAAGCCCTCGGCCGTGATCCCGACGAAGTACTATTAGTTATCGATGCTAATACTGGGCAGAACGCGATTCGTCAAGCCGAAGAATTTACGAGGATCGCCGGTGTAACTGGGCTCATCCTGACAAAAATCGATGGTACGGCGCGTGGCGGCGCACTGATTGGTGTTTACGAGCGACTCAAAGTACCAATCAAGTTCATCGGAACGGGCGAGAAAGTGACCGACCTCAAGGACTTCAAGCCCGACGAGTTCGCGGCTGGACTGTTCGACGATTAGGTAGTGTCTTTCCCTTCCTCCCTTGGGGAGGAAGGGTTAGGGATGGAGGGGAGCAAGGACGCAAATCTTCCATACAAAGGCTGAAACTATTCGATCCCCTCTACCCCCGGCCCCTTCTCCCCGAGGAGAAGGGGAGGAAGAAGACACCGACCTAAACCAGCTTTCTAAACTGGTGCTTGCCAACTTTCAGCACCCTACCGACCAGCGCATCCGCTCCAATCCGCAGCTCCGTCACCTTCTCGCCATCCAGCGCCACCGCACCAGCCGAGATTAGATCCTTTGCCTTGCCATTCGATGCCGCCAACCCGAGCGCCGCAATCAAAGCTGGCAGAGAAACAAAACCTTCCACCACCAACTCCGCCGGAATCTCAGCCTCCTCCGCCTCGGTCACCACCTTTCGCTGGCTAAACGTCTCCACAAAGTACCGCTCAGCATCATCCGCATCCGACGGAGAGTGATACAAAGCCACGATCTCTTTCGCCAAGCGAATCTTGGCATCCCGAGGATTCTTACCTTCACCCATCATCGCTCCGACCTCCGCCATAGGCACATCCGTACAAAGCTCAAACCAGTTCGCGATGGTCTCATCCGGAATCGACATCGTCTTGCCGAACATCGTGTTCGGCTCGTCAGTAATCGAGATGTAGTTGCCCAGCGATTGCGACATCTTCTCTTTACCATCCGTGCCTACGAGCAGAGGGCACAGAACCACTGCCTGAGCCTCCAGCCCGTACTGCTCCATTAGCGTTCGACCCACGAGGTTATTGAACTTCTGGTCGTTCCCACCAATCTCGATGTCCGATTTGATCTCCACCGAGTCCATGCCTTGGCAAAGCGGATACAGAATCTCGTGCATCGCGATCGGCTCGTGGTTCTCGAACCGCTTCGTAAAGTCGTCCCGCTCCATAATCCGCGCCACCGTGTACCGCGAACAAAGCCGGATCACGTCCTCGAACGTCATCTTGCCCAGCCAATCCTTGTTGTAGTAAATCTCCGTCTTGGCCGGATCGAGAATCCTAAAGAACTGCTTCGAAACCGCGTCGACGTTGGCCTGAACCTCTTCCCGAGTCAACTGCTTTCGGGTCTTGCTCTTGCCACTCGGATCTCCGATCTGAGCCGTAAAGTCGCCGATGATCAAACACGCAATGTGCCCAAGCTTCTGGAAGTCGCGCAGCTTCCGAAGTACCACCGCCCAACCCAGGGTCACGTCTTTGGCCGTGGGGTCCACACCCAGCTTCACCCTCAACACACGGCCGGCTTTAATCCGGTCCATAATCTCGCCTTCGCCAATAATCTCGGTGGTCCCTCGGCGGATAATCTGCAGCTGTTCTTCCTGGGTCATATAGGTTCAAGTGTACCGGGAACCAAAGTCCTGATTTATCCGGTAAAGTACCGTCATGAAGCTTCGATCTTCCTTTGCGATTATATGTGCGGGATCGGCGGTTTTCGCTCAGGCTCAGTTCCAACCGGGCCTACGAGAAGTCCCTTCCGATCTCAAGAAAGGATTCGACACGATCAAACCGGCCGACGGCAAAAACTTTCTGACCTTCCTTTCCACCCAGTGCGAAGGTCGCGGAACGGGCCAACCAGGTTTTCAGAAAGCCATGGATTACATGGCTGCCCACTTCAAGCAATACGGACTCAAGCCGATCATGCCTGACGGCAGCTACTTCCAGTTGGTCGATTTTTGGCGTGTTGGTACCGATCCTAAGTCACTGCACCTCGAGACTTCCCACTATAAAGCCAAGGAATCCGAAATCGGAGTTGCTCGCAATGGGACCGTCGACGTCCAGGGCGATGTCATTTTCGTCAGCGCGAACGGTGACATCACCAAGGTTCCCGACGAAGTCAAAGATGCCGTGAAGGGCAAGATCGTGCTCATCAGCAATACCTCAAAGCTTCGAAATTTTGAAAACCTCTTGATGGGTGCCGACGCGAAAACCGTCATCAGCATCGTCGACAAGGTCCCGTCGCCATCGTGGTCGGGCAGCAATCGCGAACCGAGCGCCTCAACGACCATTGCACGGCTCAGCATTTCCAAAAAGAGCGTCGCGAAGATGTTCGGCGCGGAAGACATGAAGATCATCAATGCCGCAACGCAGCCCAACACGATCTTCTCGATGCCGTTGACCGAAAAGATCACCGCCGGTGCCAAGCCGATCGTCGAGAAGATTAAAGTCGGCAATGTCGTGGCCAAGCTCGAAGGTTCGGATCCGGCCCTGGCAAACGAATACATTGGTGTGGGTGCCCACCTCGATCACCTCGGCAAGCGCGGAGACGTGGTCTATCCCGGTGCCGACGATGACGGATCGGGAAGCACGGCCCTTCTCCAACTCGCAAAGGCGCTCACCAGCAACCCCGTCAAGCCCAAGCGAACGGTTATCTTCATGTCGTTCTTCGGCGAAGAAATGGGCCTGCTTGGCTCGCGATACTTCAGCGACAACCCTCCCGTCGACATCAAGAACAAGATGATCGCCGAGCTCCAGATGGACATGGTTGGCCGAAACTCGGTCGGTGCCCAAAACGGCGACCAGAACCGAATCGACAAAGAAGATGAGAATCGCGACACCATCCGCCTCGTCGGCTCCAAGCGAATCTCCACCGGCCTGGACAAGATCATCCTCGACCAGAACGAGTCGATCGGATGGAAGTTTCGATACGACGCCGAAGATGTGTACACCCGAAGCGACCACTATAACTTCGCTCGATTGGGTATTCCCATCGCGTTCTTCTTCACCGGCTTCCACCCCGACTACCACCAGCCGACCGATACGATCGAGAAGATTAACTTCGACAAGATCTCGAACACGGCGAAGCTGGTGTACCTCTGCATTCACCAACTCGGTAACTACCAGGGCATGCTTCCGCACGACGTTCAACAGAGCGGAGGCGGTCGATAGAAGCCGCGTAGCCATTGGAGCCTAAAAGGTTCCAAAATTGAGCAACAAGTACTAACCAGAAAGACGCCATTTAGTACTAACTGCCCAAATCTGTCACTCAACGGCCATAAGAATGATATAAGTGCCGTTGGGTGACTTTCTTATGAAATTCAAGTTCCTTGCTTTAACAGCTTTTGCCTTCGCGGCTTCTGCACTCTCTCTCGCTCAAACCGACCCTTATCTTTTCGGCCTCCGCGCCGAGCTTCCCAATACGGAAAAGATGAGCCATGTCCGAATTGCAACCCTCTTCGAGGTCTGGAAGGACGCGCACAATGTGCTCCAATCCAACGGCTATCTGGAGATGGGATTCAACGCCGGTACCACGACCACAGGCTACGTGCTGACCATGCACAAGATCGCCGAGATGTCGGACGCCAACGGCGCGTTGCTCTATCGAGGCGGCGGTTCGTTGCGCAACACGGCCACGAACTCTTCGGTCGACGTCTACGTGGAGTACTACGGCATGGATCGCCGCAAACAAAACTCCGGCACCGCCGATAAGCCGGATGTCTTCGCGATCCACATTTGGCGGCCCAACACGGATCTCAACATCTCCTCGCGATGGGAGTTCGAGCGATTCCATCAGGTCGAAATCTATCGGCCGAACATCTAGTTCGCTATGCCCTCGGATTTGTTACAAATCCGAGGGCCAACGCCTGCTTTCTCCCCGCACAAATACCAATAATTGCTTAGAGCGATTACAATACAAGGGCGGTATCGCGGGAGAAAAACGGATGGTGCAACGAATTGGAGAGCTGTTAGTAACCCTCTTTATTCTTGCCGTCATCTACGCCATCACTCGCCCTATTCTCAATCAGGTTCGACTGGACTTTCGGTATGCCCGAGAGACCGAGCGGCTCAAGAATTCGTTCCAAACCGCTGCAATCTATGCAGGCACGAACGACGATCGCTTCCCAAGTTCGATGAGCGACTATGATCGCTATCTTATCGGCATTGGTCGCGCACCTTCCGAGCCACTCGCCGCCCATTACTGGGGCCTGCCTGGCACCTGCCAGGTTCTGCACGAGTCTTCGCTTAAAGATGTCTGCAATTCACCCGTCGACGAATTGCCAGATTCCGCCCAGCCGATGGATCAGCGTTACCTGACATGGCACGCCATGACCGGCGCATCGTTCGACACCTCGAGCCGGTATGGCATCTATCACATCCCGTTCACCACGAACTTCGGATGCGAGACGGTGCCGATGTTCTGGAGCCATCCCTATCGCGGAGAGAGCGACGATCCATTGCGAATCGTCTCGTGGGAAGGCAAAACGTCGTACGTTCAGCCAGCTGAGTTTGAAGCGATGATGACGTGCGTCAAGGGCGCAAAACTGGGCCAGGAATAGTAATCGGTCGGCAATCGGCCAAACTAAGGTCATGGCCAAGACCTTCATCGATCCCGCCCTGCAATCCTACATAGAATCCGTAACACTCAAAGAAAGTGAGGTCCTTCGTCGCCTACGCGAGGAAACGTCGGGCATGGCCGATGCCGGCTACCAAATCTCCGCCGACCAAGGACTCTTCATGGCGTGGATGGCAAAGGCGATTGGCGCCAAGCGCTACCTCGAAATTGGCGTCTTCACCGGTTACAGCTCGCTTGTCGTCGCGGAGGCGATGGGCAAGGACAGCAAGGTCGTGGCGTGCGATATCAGTGAAGAATTCACGAGCATCGCCAAGCAGTACTGGAACGAAGCTGGCTATGCCGACACGATTGAATTGAAACTTGGACCGGCATTGGAATCGGTCGATAGTCTCATCGCCAACGGCGAGCCTCAGTTCGACCTCGCATTCATCGACGCCGATAAACCCAACATGCCCAACTACTTCGAACGATGCCTCAAATTGGTAAAGAAGGGCGGCATCATCCTTAGCGACAATGTGCTGTGGGCTGGTCGGGTCATCGACGCCGAAAACCAAGAAGAAAACACCAACGTCATCCGTGCCTACAACGAGAAGTTGGCCAACGATGACCGCGTCGACGTGGTGCTCATGCCCATCGGCGATGGAATATCGATGGCAATCGTAAAATGATCGAGCAGATTCTGACGATCCTCGCGGCATCGGCGCCATCCCAAGCGCCGAATATCGACTGGCCAAACTTTGGCAACGATCCGGGTGGCAGTCACTATTCACCTCTTTCCCAAATTAGCACGAAGAACATTCAACGGCTGGGGATTGCATGGACTTACCATACGGGCGACAAAAGCGGAAGCGTCCCGATTCAGTGCACTCCAATCGTCGTGGAGGGAACGATGTTTGCGGTGACTGCGGGCCATCGAGTCGTCGCAATCAATTCTGTGACCGGGAAAGAGCTCTGGTCTTGGAATTCAAACAATTCCCTGGCCAAGAGCGGCCACGCAAAGGCAAGTCGCGGCGTTGCATATTGGAGCGACGGAAAGATCGGCGGGAAATGCAGAATCCTGTACGGAACGCCCGACGGACGAATACTCTCCCTGAACGCCAAGTCAGGTAAGCCTGATCCTGAGTTTGGAGAAGTCAACCTACGCGAAGAGCTTGGTCTGCAGTGGAGAAATTCTTATGTCGGCGTTTCGGCTGCGCCTGTCGTGTATGGCGATCTTGTTTACGTTGGTATCGCGAGCGACGAGGGAGCCAACGCTGCCCCCGGCGACATCATGGCTTTTTCGGTTAAGACGGGAAAACGGGTGTGGACCTTTCACGTTATCCCTCATCCTGGAGAATTCGGCAGCGAAGATTGGCCCGGCAACTCTTGGAAAAATGGAGGCGCAGGCGGGCCATGGAATGGATACGTGGTCGACGAAAAGCGTGGAATCCTGTTTGCAGCTACTGGCTCAGTAGCACCCGACTTTGACGGACGAAATCGACCGGGAGATAACCTATTTGGAGATTGCCTAATCGCCCTCGATGCCAAAACCGGTAAGCGACTTTGGCACTTTCAAACCGTTCACCACGATCTTTGGGATCATGACAATGCAAGTCCACCCATCCTTTGCTCAGTAAGGCGGGGCAATCATAACCTGGATGCCGTTGCCCAACTCACGAAGACTGGGTTTTGCTTTGTTTTCGATCGAGTCACGGGCAAACCCTTGTTCGATATTCGAGAAGTCCCGGTTCCAGAATCACTCAATCCTGGAGAGCACGCGTCGAAGACTCAACCTGAGCCGGTCCTGCCACCGCCTCTCACGGACGTTTTGTTTACGAATGAGAGCGTTACGGATATTAGTCCCGAGTCGACGTCCTATGTTCAGAAGCGGATTTCTGGCTTACTTTTTGGCAAGAAATATTTGCCACCATCTCCACAAGGCACGATTATGGCCCCGGGATATTTCGGTGGATCACCGTGGTCGTGTTCAGCATTTGACCCGAGAACCCACCGGCTCTTCGTGAATACCAATAATCTTCCCGCCGTTGTCGGCTCCTACGAAACCCTGACCGATCAGAATGGATTTCCCGGCACAAAACCTCCGTGGGGGAACCTCACCGCGATCGACTTGAATCGGGGCAATTTTGTATGGAGGAAGACGCTCGGTGAGTACAAAGAACTGACTCGCAAGGGAATTCCGGCAACCGGGACGATGAATTTGGGTGGACCGCTCGCAACCGCTGGCAACCTGCTCTTCATTGGGTCCACATGCGACCAGACTTTTCGGGCATTCGATAGTCGTAACGGGGCGTTGCTAAGAGAATTCTCGCTTCCTGCCTCCGCGTTCGCGGCTCCAATGACTTATTCGATTCGAGGAAAGCAATATCTGGTGATTGCGGCCAGTGGTGGAGGATATGGAAAACAGTTTGGCCAAGACCGTGGCCCCATGTCTGATGAATTTATTTGCTACACTTTGAAATAATCTCTATACATATATCAAAACTTTATATATAATGACTTTATGGACTTTCGAAGTGACGTGGAGGCAATGGTGCTGGGGGTCCTCCAGCACGAGCCAGGATATGGATATGAGATCGCGAAACGAATTCGCGAGCTCAGCGACGACATGTTCAAGTACGGCGAGGCTCAGCTCTATCCAGCGCTTCGCAAGCTCGAAGAAAACGGCTTTGTGACCGCCGAGTGGGTGGTGCAGGAAGGCAAACCCAACCGCCGGGTGTACTCCATCACCGACGAAGGCGGCACATTCCTCCTCGAACGGCAAAAGGAATTCGAGCGATTCGTCAAGAAAGTGAACGCAGTGATGAAGCCGGTGAAGGCATGGAGCACATGCCATGCATAAGTTCGTCACTCACTTTGAATCCGATCTTCGCCAAGTTGTGCGGCGGGGTTCCAAATCTCCCGAGTTCGAGAATCCGATCCAAGAAATCACGGGCCATTACTCAGACCTTTTTGAGGAAAGCATCGCCCAAGGCGCAAGCGAGCAAGACGCCGACCGGAGCGCTCGGGAGAGGATTGGCAGCCTTGGCCAAATCGCGCTACAGATTCTCAACAACGCCTCGCGCCAGACACGCGGATTGCGCATCCAGAAGGCGCTGTTCTGGGTACCGATGGCGGCTGTGCTGTATTTCATCGGCAGCCAATCGATGTTGGCCTACGGATTATTCCACTGGACCTTGGCCGGATTCGTCCCGCTGACATGGTTGGCGATTGCCTCGGGGCTGGTCTACGGTTATGGCATCGTACTCGCCCGCCGACTGTTATGGAAACCTGTTACGATAGCGTGTTTGCTGACCGCTTGCCTTCTCTTCCCGTTTTACAACCAACAGCGCCTCGCGGTCGCGAAAGACAAGGCCGAGCGGGAAAAGAACGTTAAGCTCTACCTAAAGCTTCAGCCCGCACTGGGGAGAGACCAGACGGCCGTGTCTTTATATCTGAAAGACCAAAAGCCATTTGCGGAGCGTAATGCAGTCGCAGCTCCGATCATTGAACATTCCACGACGAGCAAGTTTCGAATCGATCCTCAGGCGCAGGGCGCGTACTTGATTCCCACGGGAATTGTGTACAACCAGGCCGGTCTGCTGTCGAGCTATATGTCGTTGTCGCGAACCAATGACTCCAAGGAGGCACAGAAGGCATGGCTGACCATCGGCCGATCGTTCTACGGAGTGCAGGATCACATCAGTGCAGGCATCGCCGAATCGCAATGGGTCGCCGAAGTTCGCCCATGGCCCTTGTGGTACGTCATCTTCGGGGCGATCATGGTGCCGATAACATTTCAATCCGTGTTCTTCGGCCTTGCCGTCATCGGTGGGATTGGCAGCCGAGTTTGGATTTTGCGCGGCGAATGGCTGCGCTACGCAGGAGTAAAGGCATGAGTATCCGTATCAATTCTTACGACAAGCGACTTCGCCGCGCAGTTCGACTCCGAAGCTGGTTTGGCCGGTACGACGACGAAATCTCCGAAGTCCAGGGCCACTACGACGACCTCGTCGCCGAAGCTCGCGGCAAGGGTCTTTCGGGCGATGAAGCGGCGAAATACGCCGAGGAGTTCCTCGGCAAGCCGGAGACGGTGGCGGGGCAAGTCACGCGAATGTCGCCGGGAAGGCTCGGAGTTCGTCTGCAGTGGGTTGCCCTCATTGCGTGGAATTTCTTCCTCATCACTCCACTGTTGCTGGACCTGAGGGGGTACGTCATCGGAAGCGCTTGGGGCAATTTCATCGAATTCTGGCAATCGATGTCCTACGCTGCCGTACCTCTCACCGCTACTCTCTTCGCTCTGGCCGTCTTCCGCGCAAAGCGAATGTCGCTCCTCGCCCTCGGCATCGGATGTTTGCTCGTTGTTGCTTTGTTCCTCGGTCGATTCATGCTGTTCCGCGGTGGAGTGACTGGCTACAGCCGCATGAATGCATTCATGACTGCAGATTTCAACCGGATGAAAGCTCTCGCGAACCAAGACCTTCTGCCCCAGATGGATCGACTCAAAACATTAGTCAATCATCCCGACGATGCGAGCGTCCAGTTGTTTTCGCAACAGCAAACAGCCAAGCGTGGCTTCGGGTTTAACCCCGTCGACAAGCCAATGAAGGCATTTTGGTATCCTCGAGGATATCGGTTGCTGGAGTATTCTACGTTCCCGATCGTGGAGTTTGCCTCGACCGACGATCTTCATGTCGCTACACTGAAGTGGCAAGGCGCCGACAATCTGAAAGCCGCCATGCCACAACTCGAGGCGAAAGCCCACCGATCACTAGCCAAGTTGGAAGAATTCCATCCAGAAAGGGGGGCTATTGCGGCTGCGACGTTCGACTACACCAAAGCCGCTTGGCTTCGATTCGCTGGTTATGCCGTTGGCACCTATGCATTGATTGCTGCCGCCACCTACCTTGGTCGGCGACGGCGCACTCAACTATCTTAATAAAGTTCGTTAGACTTTCTTGAGAATGAAGTAGTCCACCGCGAACATCTTCCTCGGCTCGGCCTTCGGGTTCGAGCCGACGCACTCCGCCGTGAACGTCGCCTTGCCGCCCGTCACCTTCACCCGGCCCAGCTTCACCTGCTTCCATTGCAGATTGCCATCGTAAAAGTCCACCGGACCGCCGAGCTTCTCGCCGTTCCAGTAAAGCTGATGGATGCCGTAATCTCGCGCGAAGCAGCCGCCCAGTGTGAGCTCGTACTCGCCGTCCGCTGCGGGAACTTCCACGTTCAACTTGGTCCCGACCGGAGCATCCATCCACCAAATCTGGCCGTCGCCGGACATGTCGCCGAAGCCTTCCTGAATCTCAGCTTCGCCGCCCGTCTTGGTGTACTTCAGCTTCTCGCCTTCGATCGCGCCCGCGATTCGGACGATATCGGCCACTACCGGAAGTTCGAGATCCTTCCAACTCGGCCTTGCCTGTTGCACCGCCTTGGACCCCGGCTTGCCGTACCAATACGCCACACGATCCCATGTCGCCACGCAGTCGGCCCAGTGCCAAAGCTCGACGTCGAACTTGATCGACGACTTAAATGGAACCGGATCGTAGGTCATGAAGCGCGAAATGTTGCAGTAGCCAAAGCTGTTGCGGGTCGTCGTGGTGTAGCTTTGCGCGCCGCTCGCGGTCCAAAAGGGCACCGGCGAACCCCATGCGTAGTTCAGGAAATCCTCAGTACCTGTACCAAAGGTCGACGGGAAAGATTCGCCGTCGACATAAATCTTCTCGTCGCCCTCACCCCACCAATCCCGGGTAGGACTCTGCATGAGCAGGTTGCATCCCACGAGGTAACCCTCGCCCGTCACATCCAGCCAGTGCATGTCTCGCCGGGGTAGCGTTCGCCCGCGGTCGCGGCTGAAGTCGCAATGGAAATAGTTGATCGCTTCATTCTCGCCGAAGGAATCGTTGCTACCCGCGAACTGAAGCAGCAATGCCGCGCCCGGGTACGACGTATTTCGTTCGAACGTGAACGTCGCTTCTCGCTTGTACGGCATATCGAAGCGGAGGTGGACCTCCATCGAGTCGGCGTCACCATGTCCAAACGGCGCCGCCAGAAAATCTCCCAAAGGAGCGCTGATGGTCTTCTCCCCATCGAACGTGCCCGTTACCCAGATCGACCGCAGCGTCTGCTCGGGATGGGGATCGGCGTAGTTCCAGTTAAGATGAATGTCTTTTATCCTCCCTGAGCCAACCAGTTTGAAAGTTGTCGTAGCTTTGTCGGGAGCAAGCAACACATCTTCCTTGATCGCAGCCTTCGCCGGGTCGAATGCCGGTGCCGGAGCAGCCGATGCAAGATCGCCTGGCTGGAAAGTTGTTACGTCGGTTCCGGGTGCAAATGTCCGATACCCAACGTGGTAGTACAGCCCACCCGGATTCTCCTTCTCGCCTGGCTCCATGGTGACCTTGCAGCTCTTGGCGTACGGCATCGGCACATAAACATCCCAGCCTGGACCGGCCCAGAACGCGAAATCTTTGCCAAATCCTGGCATCTGCGCCTGAAGCTGACGAACCCAATCGCGCATGTTGGTCTTCACGCGTGGAGTCGTTTCACCATCGAAATACATTCGCAGGGTGCCCATCGGATTCGCGGACCACATTCGCACCACCGCGCCGGGGCCTTTGAGGTCCGCCATCACATATTCTTTGCCTTCTTGGCGCAGATAATGGCCGTAATCGTCGTTGGCAAACCAGTCATCGTTGCCCGGCTTTACCGAAGTTCGGCTGTAGCTGCTCGATTGCTTTTGTGTAAAAGAAGGTGCAGTCCGAACGAAGTCCAGGCGTCGCTCCATCAGCGATTGTGTCGTAATAGGACTTGAGGCCGAGAAAATTGAGACCCCGATCAGCGCACCGGTGAGCATATCGGTGCTAGCATATCAGACTCAAACGCAAAACGGAATGGACGTCGGACAAGTATCATTAGAAGACTGTTCTGAACAGAGGGGATCATGAGCGAACAAGTGGCAATACCATGCTGGAAACAGCGCCCAGTTCAGAACATCCTCATCATCGCGCTCTTTGCCGAGATCGGCTACGCGACGCTGAACCTCTCCACGATGCCGCCTTACCTCAAGGACGATCGCGGTTTTGGCGAGAGCGTGATCAGCCTCGTCATGGTCACATTCCTGCTGTTCGAGGCGGTGTTCAAGACCATTACCGGGCACCTGGCCGATCGCTTCGGCACCCGCAAACTGATGATCGCGGGACCATCGATCAGTATCGTCACCTCGATCATCAGCATTTTCTTGCCGCATATGAACGGCGCTCCGCTGGAGACGCTCGCCTTCATCGTGCTGCGTGCTTTCGATGGCATTGCAGTAGCGATGCTGTGGCCCGCCGCCTTTGCCCAGATGAACTCCGTGGTTGCCGACGACGAGCGGCAGCATGCGATGAGCTACCTCAATGCCTGCTACATGATCGGCATTGCGCTCGCGTTCCCGCTCGGCGGCATCGTGAACGACGTATCCGGCCACAAGTTTGCCGGCATCATCCTCGCCGCGATCCTTTTCGCCGGTGCCGCATTTGCCAGCCAACGGGTTGCCCACGCTACCCCGCCCATCCGCGATGAGCACAGTAGCGGCCTGCAAGATTTTCTCGACTCCATGCGGCAGATTCCGGAGTACCTCCTGCTCGCAACCGTCACCTTCATGGGTGTCGGCTTCCCGCTCACGAACTTCAAACTCTTCCTCGAGAAGGAGTTCAGCCTCAGCGAATCCGCGATTGGCCTCATGATCCTTCCCGCCGCCCTCGCCATGGCGGGACTCAGTGGAACCATGGCTCGTCTCGGCGAGCGTCTCGGCAAGGTACGCGCGGTTCACATCGGACTGCTGCTTTGTGCGACCGGCGTCTCCATCATCGCCCTTGGAGCCTTCCTGCCTTTCCTTCGCCACGTTTCCATCTTCGCTCTTGGTGGCCTGCCGGTTGGTTTTGGATTCATGCTCACCATTCCTGCCTGGAACGCCAGCGTCAGCGACATCAATCCCGAGCGTCGGGCGACCAACATTGGCGCGGTCATGACCGCCCAAGGCATCGGTGCCATGATTGGCGCGGCGATCGGCGGCGCGTTCTATGAGAAACTTCAACCCCTTGGCCACCAGCTTCATCTGGGCGCGGCGTTCGGCCGTTACTCGCCATTCGTCGGATGCGCGGCTTGCGTCATCATCGGTTTTCTGCTCAGCCTTAAGATTCTCCACGAACCGAAGGTGGTCGAAGCGTTGCCGCAACCCGCAGAGGTGGTCGCCGAGGGAATCTATGTCCCCTTGGATGATGAGGATGTTTTGAAGCCGGACGAGCCGATTGTGGTGCCGCCCAGCGAAGAGATTGTCGCCGTCGAAGAACCCTTGCCGCTCGAGCAGCCCGCGCCTGAGTTGAGCCCCGAGGAAAGGGCGGCATTTCCCAACATGGAGTCGATGTCGCGGACAACCGAGAATCGCGACACGATGAAGCAGTAAACTGCGAGGTATGGCAGTTCGCGTCGGTATCAACGGTTTTGGTCGCATCGGGCGACTCTCGCTTCGCACAATCCTGGAGCGGCACCCTGGCGACATCGAAGTCGTTGCCGTCAACGATCTGACGGACACCAAAACCAACGCACATCTCCTCAAGCATGATTCGACCTATGGCAATTTCAAAGGAGAAGTAACCCACGACGATTCCTCGTTTACCGTGAACGGTAAGACGATCAAAGTTTTTGCCGAGCGCGACCCGGGTTCGATCCCGTGGGATAGCGCGGGCGTCGACCTGGTCATCGAGTCGACCGGCTTCTTCACCGACGCCACCAAGGCTGCCGACCACCGCAAGAGTGGGGTCAAGAAAGTCATCATCTCGGCTCCGGCAAAGAACGAAGACCTCACCGTTGTCCTCGGCGTCAACGACAACGTATACGACCCAAGCAAGCACCACGTGATCTCGAATGCATCGTGCACCACCAACGGCCTCGCTCCCGTCGCCAAGGTTCTCCACGAGCGATTCGGCATCGAGAAGGGCCTGCTGACCACCGTCCACGCCTTCACGAACTCGCAGAAGACGCAGGACACCGCCGCCAAAGACCTCCGCGACGCGCGTGCCGCTTCGCAGAACATCGTTCCTTCGTCCACTGGCGCCGCCAAGGCCGTCGGCTTGGTTATTCCGGAGCTGCAAGGCAAGTTCACCGGTATGGCATTCCGCGTCCCCACTCCAACCGTCTCGGTCGTCGACTTCACCGCTGTCCTCGGCAAGGAAGCCACGGTCGCCGAGATCAATGCGGCGATGAAGGAATATGCCGATGGCGCGATGAAGGGAATCCTTCGCTACTCGGACGAAGAGCTCGTCTCCACCGACCTCCGCGGCGACACCCACAGCTCCATTTTCTCGGCCGTCGATACGATCACGATTGGCAACATGTGCAAAGTCGTGAGCTGGTACGACAACGAGTGGGGCTATAGCTGCCGAATCGCGGACATCGTCGACTTCGTAGCGAAGAAAGGGCTCTGAGCGTTTAGCGTTTAGCGTTTAGCGTTTAGCGTTTAGCGTTTAGCGTTTAGCGAAAAAGTTATGGCACTGGTAACGAGATCTGCCTTGAGCCCGTTCATTTTCACGAAGCATGAGTGAGAACGGGCTGAGGCTGCGAGTTACCAGTGTTCTTTTCTCCTTCAGGCCAAACACTGGTAAATCCCAGTCCCGATCCTCGGGACAGACGTCTTTACCAGTGCCATGTCTATGCCACCGCTGCCTCAGGGCGGCGGTATGGAAATTCAAACTGCCTGACTTGTTTATTCGGCCCGAGGCAGCGATACACTGGCTTCTTCCAGGCTCACTTTGTTCAAGCCAGATGTCGGAGCCAGTGCCACTTCTAGAATTTGTTGCCTCGACCCGAAGGGAGCCTGCGACCGAAGCGTTGAGGCATCCTAGCCACACGAGCGTAGATTCAGCCGAAGCAAACACTGGCTTCTCCCAAGCTCACTTCGTCGAGCCAGACGTCGGAACCAGTGCCACGACTGACCCCAAAGCAAAAAGAAGAAAGCCCGCTCCGGAATCCGGAACGGGCTTTTGAATTGATGAATCGAACGAGGGCGAGGAGTTCTCAGCGCTTAACGAACTGGAAGCCACGTCGTGCCTTCTTGCGGCCGTACTTCTTTCGTTCCTTAACTCGCGAGTCTCGGGTCATATAACCCTGAGCTCGGAGGTCCTTCTTGAACTCTTCGTCGACCGTCACGAGCGCTCGGGAGATGCCGAGGCGAACTGCGCCAGCCTGACCCGAGATGCCGCCGCCCTTACAGGTTGCGACCACGTCGTACTTAGCGTCGAGGCCAAGGTGGACGAGCGGACTCTTCACGAGGATTTCGAGAACAGGTCGACCGAGATAAGCTCGGAAGTCCTTGCCGTTGATGGTGATGTTGCCTTCGCCTGGCTTGAGCCAAACTCGTGCAATGGCGCACTTACGTCGCCCGGTTCCGTAGTTTTGTTTAGCGGCTGCCATGCGTTATTTGCCTTCCTTCTTAATGTTGTAAGGTTGTGGGTTTTGTGCCTCGTGCGGGTGCTCGGCACCAGCGTACACTTTGCACTTCTTGAAAATCGCTTTGCCAAGCTTGGTCTTAGGGCACATGCCCCAGATCGCCTTTTCGACGAGCTTGACGGGATCGTTCTCGAGCATGTCTCCACGGGATACGTTCTTGAGACCGCCCGGCCAACCAGAGTGCCAGTAAATCAGTTCTTCCTTCTTGTTTCCAGTGAGGACGGCCTGTTCGGCGTTGATAACGACCACGTGATCGCCACAATCTTGGTTGTATTCGAAAGTAGGTTTGTTCTTGCCACGAAGAAGCTGTGCGACTTGTCCAGCGAGACGACCCACGGGGATGCCAGCGGCATCCACGATGTACCATTTTCGCTCGATCGAGCCACCCTTATTGGTGTAAGTTCGATTCATCTTTAATTTCCTTTATTTGTTTCTAAAACGTTTCTTGATCGAAGCCGTGAGTGAGATCACGATGGTCGCGCGGATGCCTTCCGTACCGGATCTTCATAAGACAAAGACCCTTTGCCGGAAGTACCACTGGCCACTGGTACTTGAGCCGCTCCTCTGGTTGGAGGAGTCTACTGACCTCTACGACATCGCGGTATCCGCGTCCTACTTCCAGGATCGCGCCCGACATTCTTCGCATCATTCCGCGAAGAAAAGCGGTTCCTACGATGTCCACCCACACCTCATCTCGAACTTGCCTCACGTCGACCGAGTACAAAACCCGTCGAGTGTTGGTTACCGAAGACTCCAACTCTTCGGTAAAGGCTAGAAAATCGTGATCACCCACCAGATAGCTGGCGGCTTGCTTCATCAGGTCGAGATTCAATTCGCGGCCATAGTAATGGGCGAATCGCTCGCGCATCGGGTCGGGCTTGCCAACCAGAATGCGGTACCGATAGAAGCGGTCGATCGCCGAAAACCTTGAAGAGAAATCGTCTGGAACCCTGATCGACTTCATGATCCGGATATCCGGGGGAAGTACTTTATTCAGGGCGTAGGACCATTTCTCGGGTGGAAGTTTGCTGCAGTCGAAGTGACATACTTGCCCTTTCGCGTGCGCTCCACCGTCGGTTCGGCTCGCTCCGATGATCTCGATTTCTTCGCCCGAGACGCGGCGAACAGCTTCTTTCAATGTGCTTTGGACAGTTCTCTGTCCTTTGTTCCGCGCCCATCCTCGAAATTCCGTCCCGTCGTAGGCGACGGTGAGTTTGATGCGCATCACAAAAAATCCCACTGTTTCCAGTGGGATAAATCTTTAGACCAGTTCGAGAACGGCGGTCTGAGCAGCGTCGCCTCGGCGGTTACCTGTCTTAACGAGACGGGTATATCCTCCGTTGCGCTCCTTGTATCGCGGACCGATGTTATCGAAGAGGTGCTTGACGAGGTCTTCACCCGAGAGCTTATTGAACTGGGCCTTAATTTGGGTGGCTTCCAGTTCCGTCTTGCCCGCGAGCACCTTGCCGCTGACGAGGTTGCTCGATCCATGGCCAACGAGGATCTTTCGAGCTCGTCGTCGGGCCTCAAGGCCGTCTTCCATCTTGGTGAGCGTGATGAGCTTTTCAACCATTCGTTGAAGCTCCTTAGCACGGCCGAACGTGGTTCGGACGTACCCATGTCGAACAAACTGACGAGAAAGGTTCGTCAGGAGGTGCATCCGCTGGTCGGACGGCAGGCCAAGTTTGCGGTGGTCTACTTTATGTCTCATCGTTGTCTAGTTCCTTAAAAATCGTCGTCGTCGTCATCGAGCAGGTCGATCGAGCGGTAGCCACCCTTAGAAGGCTTGAGCTCGAGTCCGTGCTCCTGCAGCTTGTCTCGAACCTCGAGCAGCGACTTCTTGCCGAAACCGCGGATGGCGGTGAGGTCGGCTTCGCTGACCAGGGCGAGGGCACGCAGATTGAGGATGCCGGCGCGTCGAAGACAGTTGAAGGTTCGTTGCGAGAAGTCGAGTTCTTCGATCTTCACGTCCGGAACGTTCTTCAAAATCTCGTCCGTGCTCTGCTCTTCGCCACCGATTTCGACTTGGAATCCAGCCGCGCCGAGGTCGAAGAAGAGTCGGAAGTACTTATCGAGGATGTGGGCCGACTGCGACAGCGCATCGTTCGGAGCAATCGCGCCGTTCGATTCGATCTCGAGCACCAACCGCTCGTAGTCCGTGCGGGTTCCCACACGAGTTGCCTCGACGAGATAGTTGACCTTGCGGATCGGCGTGAATTGCGCGCCGACAGCCAGCAGGCCAATGACACCTTTGTAGCGCTCCTGCTTATCCGGCAGAAGATAGCCAACTCCCCAGTTCACGAACAATTCCATGCTGAGGGTCGCTTTAGGATCGCTAATGGTGGCGATATAAACTTCAGGGTTGACGATCTCGACGCCTTCGGGGCAGACGATGTCCGCACCGGTGACCTTTCCTGGGCCAGTTGCTTCGATCTTGAGAACCACCTCGTCGATCGGCTCTTCGCTAGTGACCTTCACTGCCACATCCTTCAAGTTAAGGATGAGCTGAGTGGTGTCTTCCTTCACGCCAGGGATCGGAGCGAACTCATGGAAAACCTTGTCGATGCGGATCGCGCAGATCGCGGCGCCTTGGATCGAGCTAAGCAGAACTCGGCGAATGGCGTTGCCAATCGTCTGGCCGTAACCGCGCTCGAGCGGCTCGAGAACGAACTTGCCGTAATCGTCAGTAAGTTGGAGAGTGGAAATTGCGGGCATTCTGGGTCGGTTCTCCTAAGTTAGACTCGGCGTCGCTTTGGCGGGCGGCAACCGTTGTGCGGAAGCGGAGTAACGTCCACGACGTGCGAAACTTCGAGACCACTCGCGGCGAGTGCTCGCATGGCGGTTTCTCGACCCGATCCCGGACCACGAACCTGGATCGAAATCTGCTTAAGACCGTGCTCCTGAGCCAGTCGCGATGCCTTGTCGGCGGCGACCTGCGCTGCGAACGGGGTGCCCTTTCGGCTGCCCTTGAAGTTCACATTGCCAGCGCTTGCCCAGCTGATCGTGTTGCCGTTCGTGTCGGTGATCGTCACGATCGTATTGTTGAACGAAGCATGAATGTGGGCAACACCGGTCGCGATGTTTTTCTTTTCTTTCTGCTTGCCTCTCGTGGTGGTTTTTCTTGCCATGGGTGTCTTGGTTCCAGACGGGGTCCTCCGGATAACGGAGGACAATTAAAATTACTTCTTCGCCTTCTTCTTTCCGGCAACGGTCTTCGGCTTACCCTTTCGAGTACGCGCATTGCTTCGGGTTCGCTGGCCGCGGGTCGGAAGACCTCGGCTGTGGCGAATCCCCCGGAAACAGCGAATTTCCATCAGGCGGCGAATGTTCGTTTGAACTTCGCGGCGCAGGTCGCCTTCCACTTGGTAGTCCGCATCAAGG
>CAMFIS010000009.1 GCA_945952345.1 uncultured Fimbriimonas sp. | reverse complement strand
GTCATAGCGGATGTCATAGCGATGTCCCTTTCGGATGTCGCGGAGGGTTTCGATGTCGGAGACGCTAGTCTTCAGCTTCGGATCCCAGTTGACAACACGTTTGCCGCGGTAAATGAAACCTTTGTTGTACCAATCGATGAAAACTTTGAGAACCGTGGTGGCGTAATGGTCGTCGAGGGTGAAGCGCAGACGCGACCAGTCGAACGCGCAGCCAAGCGCTTTCAGCTGGGTGAGAATTGTATCGCCGGACTCTTTTCGCCACTCCCAAACTCGCTCGGTGAACTTCTCACGGCCGAGTTGCGCGCCACTGGAGCCCTCTTTTCGAAGCTGCTTTTCGACCACTGACTGAGTCGCAATGCCCGCGTGATCTTGCCCAGGCAGGATCAAAACGCGCTTGCCGAGCAGTCGTTGGTATCGGCCAAGGACATCTTGAATGGGATAGCAGAGGGCGTGGCCCATGTGCAGCGAGCCCGTGATGTTGGGTGGGGGGATCGTGATGCAGTATGGTTCGCGGCTGGTATCGGCCGAAGGTGAGAAGAGGCCAGCTTGGTCCCAAGCGGCATACCATTTCGATTCAACATTCGTCGCCTCGTAACGAGACGGAATCTCTTTCATTTCCATGTGTGTTTTCCTGGCGCCTCCATGTCTTGGGGAGCCGAATATAGGATACCTTTTGCCTGCGTAAGAAGCGAAAGAAGCGGCGGAAGCGTAAGAAGTGTTTCACGTTACATTGTTTGGTGAAACACAATGTAGAGTCTTCAAGCCTTTCTAAACGGATTCCGCAGCGTTGGTGTTTGCCCCAGGAAGACCCACAGCAAGAAGGCATAGTAGAGCACCAATACGAAAGGCGGAAGGGCATAGCGATTCATCAGTAGCAGCGGGAAGCCAGCCGTCAACTGGGTTGTCCACTTCATCCACCAGATCAGCGGCTTTGCCACATACACCAGCACATTGCCAACCAAAGGAATCAGGCAAAGAAAGCCGAGAATCATCACCGCCTGCGAAGGGAGCTCGATGAGCAGATTGCTCACCGGAGCGATGAAGATCATCTGCCCAAACCACCACGAAGCCAGCGGTTCGGAGGCGAGCATGGCAATGAACGAGGCCTCAAACAAGTGGCGACTTTTGTACCCTTCGAAGCGGAGCCTCTCGAACCAGAGCAGCAAGCTGCCCGAGACGATGTACGAAAGCTGGAAACCTGCGGTGAAGGCGTCCGAGGGCACGAAGAAGAGCCACAAGAGGGCGGAGAGACTGAGCGCAGAAAGCCCGTCGGGCGAGCGGCGAAAGAGGTAGGCAGAGGATGCAATGAGCCACATCATCGCGGCGCGAAGGGTAGGCGCATGGAAGCCGGTGATGCTGCAATATGCCAGCAGCAGCAAGAATACGGCGAGCAACTGCCAATGCCTCCCGAGCCCAAGTGACCTCAACAAGCCATGCAAGGCAAAGGCGATGACCCACACATGCATGCCGCTCGCACTGACCATGTGGTAGGTGCCGTTAAACCTTAAGTCTGACTTCTCTTCCGAGCTGAGATCGGACGGAAAGTTGAACGTGAGCGCCGTCACCCATGATCCATCCTCACGACCAAAGAGCTCGTTGGTGCGGTCGATCGCACGGCGTTGAATGATCACCAGCCAATCCAACAAGCGATAGCTGGAAATGACTCGAAGCGAGGAAGGGGTCAGGCTCCCGCTGCGAGTATCGTTGGCGTGGCCAGCGACTTCCACCACGGTTCCCGGCGAGAGGGACACCGAAGGCTCGACGCGGAGGATGCCGGTGGTGTGCTCACCAGACAAAGATTCGAAAGCGTAAAGGTTCTTTCCTTTGTAAAAATTAGGGAACGAGTGGATAGCCACTCGCCCCGAAAAGTCTCCAGGCCCCAAGATGGAAGCCGGAGTTCGCCAAAGCGAAAGGAAACCCGCAATGAAAACCCCGAAGCAGACAACCGCGAGCCAAGTTTGGCGATAGATGATTGCCGCGCCAATGCCAAGGCAAAATAGCCAAGAGATGGAGGGAAAGGTGAGCCCGAACAGAAGTCCGGCGAGGATCAGAAAAAGCGGCCTAGCTTTCAGTTCCCTCGCCACGATGCCATTCCTTCAGGCGTCGTTCGGCGATTTCGCGGATGGAAAGTCCTTCGGTTTCGGCGGTCTCGTCAAGAGATTCGCCAAGAATCACTGCCTTCTTGAGCGGACGAACTCCAAAGCGGATGTTCACAAAGAGGTTCGTGTCGCCCGCCATATCGTTCAGGCGAGCCAAAATCTCGTCCTTCTGCAGCCGCAGCTCCTGCGCCCAAGCCGAGCCGGTCACCGCCACCCAAACCGTGCCATGGTCAAACTTCTCCGGCCAGCTTCGGTTTGCCATTTCCTTCCCCACCACGATCTCCCACTTTTTCATGGTCGAGATCGCCCGCGACGCGCGCAAAACCTCCGGCGGTACCACCGTGGAATTCAGCAGATGCTGGATTGGGTTCATGGCGCAGTCACGACTCCTTGCTGTACAGAGTACACCTTGGAACGGTCCAGAATCTCTTCTCCGGCGGCGCTGGCCTCGGTGCACGTAAGAATGGCCTGACCCGCTTCCGAAGCCACTACGTGGCAAAGGCGGGCCCTACGCTCGGCATCCAAGTCGCTGAGCATGTCGTCGAGAAGCAACAGTGGCGCTTCACCCAAATGCTCCTTCGCCATTTCGAGGGTTCCGAGCTTGAGGGCGATGACGGCGGTGCGCTGCTGACCCTGCGACCCAAACAGCCTCGCTTCTTTCTCGTCGACGAGGATTTCGATATCGTCGCGATGCGGTCCGATTTGGGTCGATCCACGGTGGATGTCGGCTCCGCGTGTGGTCTGCAACCGTTGAAGCAATGCCTCTTCGGTCAAAGCTTCATCCTTCATCGAATATCGAAGGGCGAGGAATTCTGGTTGACTGCTGAGTTGCTGATGCAGACTGGTCACCCGAGGCGCAAGCGAATCGATGTACTCAGTTCGGATGCGACGAATCTGGGCGCCCTCTTTGGCCAGCGGCTCTTCCCACGTATCGAACGAGAACCCGTCGATTTGCCTCTCCTGAGCCATCTTCAATAAGGCGTTGCGCTGCTCCAAGGCTCGTTTGTAAATCGAGAGGTGGCGCAGATAGGCGGGATATAACGAGGACAGTTCGATGTCGAGGAACATTCGCCGATCCGACGGGTCACCGCGAACGATCTCCAGATCGAAGATGGAAATGACGACGCTGGGCAAGCGTCCGATGACGTCGGAGGCACGAGGCAACGAAGCTCCGTTGAGAAAGAATTTCTTCCTCGCTCCGGCTTCCAAAGTGGCCGAGATGTGGGTGCCGGTTACGAGTTCCGCTTCCACCACGCAGGCGTGCTCGCCTTGGCGGATCGCTTCGGCATCTCGCACCCCACGCAGCATTCGCGTCGTCGAGAGCCAGTAGAGGGATTCGAGGATGGAGGTCTTGCCTTGCGCGTTTTGACCGGTGAGGATGGTGAAGCCAGGCGGGATGTCGAGTTCGAGATGGGCGAAATTCCGGAAGTTGTTCAGCTTCAGGTGGCGAACAGCGAAGCTCATGGGTGAAGGCTCCAGAGTGCACGTTCAGAACCCGTCGGAGATTGTAGAGTTCGACTCTCTAGGATATGGCTCAATGATCCTTTGATCTGAACGGCTAGTAAGCGAATATTGCCGCCTATCGGCGGGGTCGCTTCGCTCCTTGGACTTTCACTTGTTCGGATTCTATCCAGGGGTCTCCGCTCGTTCCTCGCTGCGACACCCTGGCTACCAGCTGTGATCCTCCGGATCGTGCAAGCATCTTGCCCGGCCTGCCTATCTACTTCGGAGTGAGCCGAATTCACCAAATCAAATCTGCGTATATTCGGCAAACCTAATCCGTTCCGGAGAAACCCCACCGTGATCGAGATATCTTCCCTTCCAAAGAGGCGGCCCCCCAAAAGGCTTTCCCCACCCCTCTCTTTAAATTGCTTCTCCTGAATGAAAGGATTATTGTTCTTATTAAGGGTGTGGATTTGGGGATATCGACCCAGTCTTTGTACCCGTCGTGATGCTAACCCGAACCGCTCAAGAAACCGTGGAAAACTTCGAGTATTTTGTGAGGTTTTCCATGCCTCCGGGCTTTTCCGCACCTTTCCCCACGCTATCCACAAAACTTACAACAACCCTCGCACACGACCATATTTCATGACCGTCGCCTCGGCCAGGTACAGCGGGTGGATGTCGGATTGCATCTTCACGCCCAAGAACTCGGCCATGGGCAGCCATACGGTTTCGGTGAGGTGGCGTTGAACCTCGCCGGGTAGTTCCGGAAAACGGTCGCAGTAACGTCGCAGCACATTGTATTGGGCGTCGGTCATGTTCCTCAGCTCGCCCACCAGATGCTCGAGTGGGTGCACGCCTACGCGGTGGGGGGCCACGCTGAAGCTGGCAATTGCGCGGACCTCATGCGTCACGATGGTTCCCGCGATAAGGTCGCCTACGCGCTGAAGCTTGGGGTTCACAAACATCGAGATCGTTCCGATGAAGTACATCGCCGGAAGGAAGTCGGCAACACGTAAAAGGTTCCGGCCCGTCGATGCCGCGAAGGTCACCGGTGTGCCATCGGCCATTCGTACCCGAATGCCTGCCATCTTTTTGCCGAGAGTTTGTCCGTTCCACAATCCTTCGAAGAAGATGAAGTATGCGAATGGAAAGAGGCTGGTGATGAATATCAGGACGCCCATGACGACTTCTCCGCCCTGCCGACCAAACGTGAATCCAACGATGGCGAACAGCGTGAGAAGGGCATACAAGAACATGCCGATGAAAAGCACATCGAGAAAATGCGCCAAGGCGCGACTTCCCAACCCGGCTAGGCGGTAAGTTAGAACAGTCTTCTCGGGGCTCAGGACGGCGATATCCAGAGGCACAGCAAAAGGAGTTTACTAGGCAATGTCCGAGAATTTGAGCGAGTTTGGCAAAACCGACAAGTTCTTCGAACCCCAAGTGGTTCGCAGCCAATTCGTGCCCACCCGGCGGCTTTGGCTTTTGGTGTTCCTGGGGATCCCTCTCATCTTCCTCGCAACCTTCGTCGGCGCGATGTGGTTTGCCTGGTTCTACAACTTCGCGGTGGTGTTTGCCGCCGCCGTCACGTTCTACTTTGGGCCGAATAGCAAGGACCTCCGTTTCCGACGCCGAATGGACGCGGTTCTCTCGGTTCGCGCACGCAACCGAGTCCGGATCGAACTCGAATACGATGGCGACTTGGAACTCAGCGGGTATATCCGCGACGAATTTCCGGCCACATTTCGAGCCGATGGAGCCGCCACCAAATTTAAGATTGGCTTCGGCCAAAAGTTCTCCCATGACTACTTCACGGTTCCGCCCGAGCGTGGCGAGGAGCACTTCCGAGCGACGTTCTTGCGGCTCGATTGTCCGTTTGGCCTCGTCCAAAAGCAGATCCGACTCAATACCGAACAGGATGTGAAGGTTTATCCGAACATCTTGGCGCTGCGTGAATTCCAACTCTTGAACCAGCAGGGCCGACTTCGCGAAGCTGGCATTCGCAAATCGCGGATGAAGGGCATGGGCACCGAGTTCGAATCCTTGCGGGACTATGCAGAAGGCGATGATTACCGGAAGATCGACTGGAAGGCGACCGCCCGCCGGGGCAAGGTCATCGTGCGTGAATTCGAAGTCGAGCGTAACCAGGCCGTGATTTTGTGCGTGGACTGCGGACGACACATGATGGCGGAGATCGATGGCGTCCGGAAATTGGACCTCGTTCTCGACTCGATTTTGATGCTCATCCAATCGGCGTTGGCGGCTGGAGACAACGTTGGGCTGCTAGCGTATGGGGCGGACATCATTCGGTTCATCCCTCCCAAAAAGGGCCATCGCCAGTTAGGCGTGCTGCTGAACGCGACTTACAATCTCGTGGCTGAGCCGGTTGAATCGGATCCGGTGCGGGCATTTGGCTACCTCACTGGTCGACACAAGCGACGATCGCTGATGATCAATTTCACAGCGGTGGAGGATCGCGACCAGGCCCGCGACGTCATCTCGTCGTTCGGCACGTTTGCCCGCAATCACATCGCACTGTTGGCGAACATTAATGATCCCAAGTTCCGCGAAATTCTGCGGAATGAGCCGGAAGATTCGGAGTCGCTGTTCCGGTTTGCGGCGGCGCACTTTTTGACCGATGAGCGTCGGCAGGCGGCAGTCGCGTTGCGGACTGCGAATATCAATGTGCTGGATTCGGAACCGCAGGATTTGGCTGGCGATTTGGTCAACTTCTATCTGGATGTCAAGGCGCGCGGGAAGCTGTAATTAGACTCGAGCGGGTGAAGGCGAAATAGGTGTGGCACGGGTAAGCAGTCGAACTTGGGCAGTGATGGCTTGCTACCCAGGGCTGCGCATCGACTTCGCATCCTCCTTCGCTCATCAGACTTCGCCAAGGCTTCGTCTGACATGAGCTTCGGCGGACGGAGAGGCTCAGTCTTGCTTACCCTGGGCTTAAAAAGTTCCGCCCCTTCAGGGCTGGTTTTACGGTGATTGGAATCTGGTCGGTGGAATTCGTTTGGCTCGCACTTGAGTGAAAGCCGAAAGCCGTCCCGATTCGCCTGACGCTCTCGGGATGCCGCAGAGACGGCAAAAGCCGTCGCGATTCGCTTAATGCTCCCGGAAGCCGCCAAGACGGCAAAATCCGAAAGCGCCCCTTCGACCCTGGTAAATAGACTTCATTTCAAGGGGTTTTCCCCCGGAACGGGAACCGATTGGTATTCGGCACACGCTTTGCATCCCTCTCTGTCGGTATGTGGATTGACGGCAAATTTGGAGATGGACCTATCAGTGGTCCGGAGATTGGAGACTTCCAATCCGTGTATCCTCTCCTCGAGCAGGAAGTTGCTCGACGCCATGCCATGATCCGCTGGCCCAATGAATCGAAGTGTGCCGTGAGCTTTGCCTATATCGGCGGCTTGCCGGAGCACATCGACCTTGCGCCAACCATTCTCCAGCAGATGGGATTTCGCGCGTCGTTCTATGTCGATCCCGACATCGTTTTGGAAGAAGCCCGGCTCTGGAAGCAGCTCGCGGGATCCCAGCACGAGTTTGGCTGTGCTCCCTTCGAGTCGCAAACCTTCGACGGCAATCTTTACGGCTGGACGGCTCCGGCGCTCATCGAGGAGCTGAATCTGGCGAAAGACTTCGTTCGAGAATTCTTCGAAGTTGAGCCGAAAGGATTGGCCCACCGCAGTTCGCAGTTAACCATCAGCGGAACCAATGCGAGCATGATCTCGAATAATCTCTTCCGATATGTCGTGACCGGTTCGGAAGGTATCAATGGGATGGAATCCGACATCAAGAAGCTGGTGACAACTCCGCTCATCAGCTACTCTTCGAACTGGCTGAACGACCTTGGTAAAAGCTCGCGGCTATCCTGGGTGATCATTCCGTTCCGACAACTGTTCAACGAATCGAGTTCGGCAATTTTGCTTCACCGGCTGATCCTGGAGAGCGTGAATCGAAAGCGCAAAGACCTTTGGGTTGCCCCGGTTGGCGAGGTGGCATCGGAGCTGCTTCGGATGCGTGCGTCGCTGGAATAGGCATTCGGGTGTAATTTCAAAATAGCGCGGACCTTCAGCCCGCAGAAAATAGTTCACTCCCTACCCAGGGCAGCGCCCCGGGCTAAACAACGGCCGCCCCTTCAGGGCCAAGCTTCCGGTAGGCAGCAATTGGCCAGTTCGATCGAATATGTTGTAGTGGAGGGCATCTTGCTATTCCTCGCACTTGCACTGCTTGCTCGCACTGGAATGGCATAATAACTTCTAGCTCCAACGGAGGGGCTTGGCGTTCGTGAACCCACAGGCAACCCGCGAAGAATATCTCTACTTTTCTCTTCCCGAGAAGCTCATTTTCTACATGCTCGCACTGATGAGCTTGGCGTATATGGGCCATCAGGTTTGGGCGCGCGTGAAGCTATGGCAGAGCGGCCGACCGACTGGTCCGGTGCGCGAGGGCAAGCAGTATTGGATGCCCACCAAAGAAGGCATTGCGAAGTGGTGGGGCAAGGTCCTACCGTTCATTCTGCTTCAAAAGAAGGTTCGCTCCAGCCGACCGAAGAGCGGCGCGCCGATGCACCTCATGATGTTTTATGGGTTTGGCGCGCTCTTCATCGCGACCACCCTGCTCGGCATCAACACGTACTCTCCCTACAAATTCCACAAGGGCGCGTACTACCTGCTGTACGAAACCACGTTTGACTCCCTCGGACTGCTTCTCTTATTCGGTCTGGTCTGGGCGTTGGTTCGGCGACTCAAGACCAAGGAGCCGATCGCGCAAGACAAAGCCGACGTCGGGATTCTGGTCCTGCTGCTTGCGATTACCTGCAACGGCTACTTCCTGGAAGCGGCTCGAATCGCTGCCGACCCGAAGCCGTGGGACACTTGGTCGTGGGTGGGCTTTGCCCTGGCTCAACCGCTAGGACACTTTGGAGTTCTGGCGTACAAGCTTTCGTGGTGGTTCCACGTCGCGCTGGTCCTCGCGTTCTTCTGCATCATTCCGAAACTTCGAATTCGACACATTTTGATGGCGATCTTCTCCGCAGCCGGTTCTCCGGATACACCGATGGGCAAGCTTCGGACGATCCCGATGGAAGAGGTCGAGCAGACCGAGCAGATCGGTGTGAAGCTCGCCAAGGATTACTCGCGATGGCACCTCATGTCGCTCGATGCCTGCATGGAATGTGGCCGATGTACCGAGGTTTGTCCCGCGTGGAATGTTGGCAAGATTCTCAACCCGAAGCGAATCGTGCAGGATCTCAAGGGCGCGATGGAGACCGGTGCCGAGGTAGCTCCCTCGCTGAACCCGGAGGCTTTGTGGCAGTGCACCACATGTAATGCCTGTGTGGAGGCGTGCCCGGTGCTTATTCGCCACGTCGACATCATCGTCGATGCTCGCCGAAATATCGTTTCCGAGGGCGGTCTCAGCGGCTCGGCCGCGTTGGTTCTGCGTCAAACTGCATCGACATCGAACGCTTGGGGCACGAGCGGAAACCGCGAGGATTGGATGAAGGACCTCGATATCCCACTCGCTCGTGACGGCAAAGAGTTTGAGTATTTGTTCTGGGTGGGATGTGCAGGCGCGACCGATCCTGGATCGGTGAAGACCACCAAAGCGGTTGCCGAATTGCTCAAGAAAGCGGGCGTTTCGTACGCATGTCTCGGCAGCGAGGAAGCGTGCACCGGCGACCCGGCGAGGCGGCTGGGTGAAGAGTTCTTGTTCCAAGAGAAGGCGATGGAGAACGTCTCCGTCTTCGAGCGATACAAGGTGAAGAAGATCGTCACCGCTTGCCCGCACTGCTTCAATTCGCTGAAGAACGAATACGGCGACTTCGGCGCGTCGATCGAAGTGTTCCACCACACCCAGCTCTTACAGCAGCTGGTTTCCAAGGGTTCGCTGATGGCAGCCAAACCCGAGCGAGGTTCTGTGGTTCTCCACGATCCTTGCTACCTGGGACGCGTCAACGACGAAGCCGACGCTCCGCGTGCATTGGTGGACGGCATCCTCGATCCCGAATTTTCGGGTGCCAAGACTCGTTGCTGTGGCGCTGGCGGCGGACGCATGTGGATGGAAGAACCGCCCAACGAGCGTCCGGCGAATGCGCGAATCGACCAACTCCTGGCGACCGGTGCAAAGACGATCGCGCTTGGTTGCCCGTTCTGCAAGATCATGCTGGACGCCGCAAAGCCGGACGAGGAGATTCGGCTGCTGGACCTGGCGGAGATGCTCCAGGAAGCAAATAAGTAGCTCTGGGGGCGTGGGCATCTTGCCCGCGAATAGATGGTAACCGATGCCTCAACCACGAGCTCCGCGAGGCGTTGAGGATTTATAGCCTCGACGCTGCGGTCGCAGGCTCCCTTCGGGTCGAGGCATCCTTGACTACGGAACTTTCAAGGACTGGAAGCCCTTGCCCCATAATCAATCTCCCAAAATCGACTCCAGAAAAAGCACCTCGTATGGATTCAGATACCTCCGCTTCCTCGGCAACGGCTGAGTGAGCCACGCCGGTTCGTTCTCGACCTCCAGCACCTTGGGGTGGATGTAGTGCTGCCGACAAACTGCCGCGGTATTCCCGAGCGCTTTCGCCACTTCTTTGACAACTTTCGTGACCTCCCGGGGCGTCTTCGGTTGGATCTCGCGCATCAGGCGAATCGCCTCGATCGTCCCTCCCCAGGTTCGAAATTCTTTCGCCGTTAATCCGCAACCCGCGACGGCTTGCAGAAATGAATTCACATCGGTCGAACTCACGGTGTGCGGCGTGCCTTCCTCGTCGAGATACGCAAACAGATGCTGCTCGGGCAGCTCCTGGCATTGCCTCACGATGCGGCTCAGAGTTTTGTCTTTCAATGTAATCTCGTGCGCCTTTCCACTCTTACCGACGAAACGAAATTCAACCCGATCCGAGATGACATGGACGTGGTCGTTCTTCAAGGTGGTGAGTCCGTAATGTTCGTTCTCGACCACGTAGCGAGCATTGCCCACGCGGATCATCGTGCTCTCCAGCAGGCTCACGACTGCAGCGAGCACTCGGTCTCGCGAGAGCCCGCGCTGTTGCAGGCGTTCCTCGACGGCTCTGCGTACTTTGGGCAGAAGTTGGCCAATCTCTTGTTGCTGCTCGAACTTCTGTTCGCTTCGCACCCGGTGCCATTCGGGATGGTAAATGGTCTGCTTTCGGCCCTTCTGGTCGCGTCCGCTGGCTTGCATATGCCCACTTGGCGACTTGCAAATCCAAACATTGGTCCACGCCGGCGGGATGACGAGCGACTCGATTCTCTCAAGGATTTTGCGATCTTTGACCGGTTCGCCATTGGTGTCGAGATATCGAAATGCCTTCCCTCGTTTCGTCCGCGTGTACCCCGGCTGACTATCGTTCGAGAAGTGGAGCGTTGGAGGAAGTTCAACCGGACCGAGCATAGATTTGATCACGCTCTGTCCATGTGTCTATTCGCGGCCCAGCGAAAGAATGGGACGATTTTCGTAGTCGTTGACACCAGACGTGGCACCGGTAAAGACGTCTGCGAAGCTGGGATTTTACCAGTGTAAGCCTTTGTTGACCGAGGAACACTGGTAACTCGCAGCCTCAGTCCGTTCTCACTCATCCTTCGTGAAAATGAACGAACTCAAGGCAGATCTCGTTACCAGTGCCACACCTAGTTCCAAATTCAGTGAACTAACGCTGCCTCCGGGGCGAGGAAGGTGGCAGCAACTCGGAGCTGACCCAGAGCTATGGAGGCTAATAGGAGATCATCAACAGCCTTCATAGCTCCGTGTGGAACGTAGAAAGTTCGATTCAATCCCTCGCCACGGAGGCAGCCAAAAGTGTTGATGAAGTTAGGGTCGAATTTCCGACTAAACTCATGCCATGCAAGTGTCGGTGTTCATGGACGTGGAGGATCCGATCAACGACTTGGCGGACGATGCGGCCCGTGACGTTGCCGAGGTGTTCACCAAATCCGGAGTAAGGGGCTCGTTTTGCCTGACCGGTGAGAAGTGCCGAACCCTCCTCGCCCGAGGTAGGCAAGATGTTTTGGACGCTTACCTCCCGCATTGCTTGGGTCTTCATACTAACACCCACTCATACCACCCGACCACGATGGAACTGTTGGCCGATTGCAACTACGAGGAAGGTTGCCAACGTGCCCTCGCAACCGAGACGAAGGGATTCGACGCCTTCGTTGCGGCTTTCGAAAAAAAGCCATCATTCTGGGGAGGCGCCGGCAACACTTGGTCGTGCGAAATTCCCTGGGCCCTATCCCAACTTGGAATTGAGGCATACTCCTACGCCCTTACCGCGACATCCGAAACCGGTGTTCACAAGTTTAACGGCTGCGTAGCTCTCCCTCAGGCTATCAGCATTGGCGAAGATCAATGGGCGGCGGGGTACGACCTGGCCGAAACCGTGCTGGACTACGCGGCTCACTTCGTAGGTCCATGGTTGGGAATCTTTGTTGGCCACCCTACTCGGTTTCGGTACCAACAGTTTTGGGATTACGGATTCGCAAATGGAGTCACTCCTCCAACCCCTCAGTTAGCCGACGAACAGGACGAAGCCGTCTACCAGGCAAGCCTAGAGCGACTGGGAAGTTTCTTGTCTGACCTCAAAACGCAATTCAAAGTGGTCGGAGTCGACGAGTTTCTTGAGCAGGAATTAGCGTTTCGAGAACCCACACTACAAGAGCGGGAGTTCTTTCGCGAGCAGACCGCAGCAAATCTCCGATCGGCGAAAGGATGGCCTATTCATCGACCGGATTTGGACATAGAGAACATCGTGGCCAAGACCCTGGCGTTGGAGGACACCATGAGGGTTTTGAGAACTGACTCTTAATCCCTGAGCCTCAACGCCTCGCGTAGCTCGTGGTTGAGGCATCAACGCACACGGACCTCGCTGCAACTCCGACTCCCTCATGCCCATTCGGTACACTTTAGGTTCACGCGCCCGTAGCTCAGCGGATAGAGCAACCGCCTTCTAAGCGGTTGGCCGGAGGTTCGAGTCCTCTCGGGCGCGCCACTACGCTTTTCTCTTTCTTGAACCAGACCTGCCATATGTAGGCCAATTTGTTAGGTTTCCATCTCGTCCGTCGTTTGGCACTTGATCTACGGAATCGAGCAGCGATGCTCATAAACTTGACCTTAAGGTGCATGGCCCACGAAGCGATATCAGGACCTGAAGGTTGCTACGAGATTCCAAAGGCGAGAAAGAAAATGTCAGATCTTACACAAACAATTGAATTCGCCAGCGGTGACGTACTTTGGACGCAGTTCGGGGTGCCATGGACATCTGAAACATTGTGGAATAGCATTGCCGGACTCCTACAATCGCCCAGCAAGTTTATTGAAGCATACAGGATTAAGGTGACCTATACGAATGACAAAGGCGTCGTTGTCACGACCCCTCCAGTCGTACGCTCTCCGTTCACAGTTGAGTTCAAAGATGTTGCAGATTCAGACTTTGAACCGACCTCGGTCGACGGTATCCACAATACTTCCTCGATTTGCGTTCGACCAGACATAACCGGTTCGGCTGGATTCTTGCCGATGGGCTCGATCGATCTGAACAGTGATTCAAAGGAAGGCGAACAAAGTGTCAGCATGCTAACGGGATTCACGCCCTCGACAATTCCCGGTACAAGCAAGATTCTTGTTACCTTAGGGCCAATGAACTCCAGCAACAAGGGACGGGCATATCTACATTGGGAAATTAGTCCAACTGGTCCCACGATTCCCACCAAACCCTTCGAACTGGCAAATCATGTCCTCACGTCTCTGGAGGCGCCCCAAACAATTATCGATGAGTACAACCGCCGACTTTCCGATCCACGGGGATTCACGCAAGTAAGGTTCGTCGACAGTGGTGGAAATGAAGTCTCAAGTCCAGTACGGACCACAGGCATCGAAGTGTATTACGACGATTCACGAAACTTAACCTGTGAGGCACAGGACACGGCTCTCCGGGGAAATACTCCTGTCGTAAGCTGTAATTCCGACCTGGGTAACTACTATGTGGACGATCAAGGGGTGATCCATATCGTCGTAGATTCGACCACCGTCAAGATGTATTAAGGTTCCGTTTAAGGAGTCTGCCCCTGCGGTAGACTCCGCGAGAAGTCCCCCTGGGCTTCTCGACAGATGGAATCGACGGACGACCTTTGGCGAAAAGGATTCGAATTATTTCGTAATCACGATTCGCGCGACCGTGGATGCAACATCCTTTTAGAGTTAGTAAGGCCCAAATTGCTTCGATACTTGGCTTCCCAGGAAGGCGTTAAAGAAGATCACCGCGATGTGATTAGTCTGGTAACCATGAGAATGTGGAATCTTCGGAACAATCCGGCAAAGTTCCCGACGCTTGGCCACTGGATCGGATATGCCTATTGCATCGCCAGAAACGCTTGTACCGACATGCGCAAGTCGGCCGAGTCGAGGCATGCCTCTGGTGCCGAATACTCGGACGAAACTCTGGAAAGTCACGCCAGGAATGTGGCGGAAGAATTCGAAGGGGCTGCTTTGTACGCCGATCTGATGAATCTGGCCGACGACCTATGGCTGGGCGAGAAACCAGCCGATTATCGATACCGAATGCTGGCGGCAAACCTGGTGCTTCATCGCCAGGTTCGATTGCAGCGGGTGTACGAATACCTCAAGCAGTTTGAACACGCCAAATTTAGCGAAGATCCCGTGACGTTCATGAATTGGATCAAAGATCCAACGATTGTTCGTCGCTTAACTTACTTGGTGACCCATCACTCGAGGGAGGAACTCTTGAGGACGATGGAAGAAAGAGTTGCTCCGACCTGCGATGATGAGAAAGCTTGGATGTACCAGCGATACGGATTATTTCATTCGATCAAGAAGATTGTTGACAACGTCGATTCGTGTCGCCAGGCAGCCGCCGAGGAATTCCTTGGCCGATGCGAAGAAAGTCTTCCCTTCCGAGATGCGGTGGAACGAATCTATCGCTCGATCAAGTCGATCGATGATCAGACGCAGGTCCTTTGCGAGCCCGGCCTTTGGAAGCGCCTCATCTTCCAATACAGCCAATACGAGCTTCCCCTTAACGACATGGTCGAATGGTTTGGTCCGCCTTGCCAAACTGTCGGTTTCAAGTTCGATCAGACCAAAGCTCACGGCTGGGTTTACAACAAGCGCCTGCTCAAGGAGTTGAGAGAAGCGTACCGAAACGGGGAGATGGGTGACGAGTGATGGAGGAACATTCGATGTCGCAAGATCAGGAGCTTTTCCGGCGCATCCTTCGCGAGGAATCCATCACGCCACCCCTGCCGTCGGAACTTATCGGGGACAAGCAGGAATTCGTGCTCGATATCGCTCTGGAATCTCCACAACTCATGGACCAGTTCTTGGCCGAGTTGGATAGGAATGTTGAACTCAATCCTACTGCCGAGCGGCCCCGGCATATCCGGCAACTGAACTCGGGCAGGGCGTTCCTCGATTTTGACAATCGACGACAATCGCTTCGAGGGTTATTGGATCGAACGGCCAACACAATCATCTCGGTCGTCGGACCGAGCGGAGTTGGCAAGAGCCGCCTCGTCGCCGAAGTCGTCGGTGCGTCACCGGAGCGCTGGGCGGATCGTTCGGTGTGGGTGAATTGTCGGTCGGCGGCGAATGCGGGTGACCTGGCAAGACTCATCATGGTGAGCCTATCGGATGACCCTGCCGATTGGTTAGCAGGGGCTGGTGAGGCGAGTCAGAGTACAGACCGAGTCCTCGTCGTGCTCGACGATTTCGAAGTTGATAAGGGGTACGAATCAATCTTAACGGAAAGGCCGGCGTGGCGATTCGTCACGCTATCGCACGTGGCCATTCGGGGTGTCCCGGCGGAGCAACTTGCGCTCGATCCAGTCGAGGAGGCCTCAGCGTTCGACCTATTGGTGAACTCTATCCAGTCTCTGCGAGGTGACATCCAAAACCTTCGACAGTCGCTCGATCCATTGAGGAAGATTGGCACGAAGTTGGCTCGACTTCCTCTCGGACTTTCCCTTGCAGCGGGCTGTTTCGCCGCAACACCGCACAATTCATTCGAGGCGTTTGCCAACAGGGTGGCCAATACGGCGTCCGCGAGTTCCACCCAGCCACTCGATGGCCTGGCCCAATTCGCACTTCGGGGCCTGACCGCAGCTGAGTACGAATACCTGCAGGGCCTCAGCCTCTTCCAGGGCTCGTTCACTCTCGATCAGGCGGGAATGCTGCTGCCAGAAATCACCCTCGACACCTACCTTCAAAGGGGATTGCTGGAGATCGTTGCGACCGCGGATACGGATCGATTTGAAATTCCGGATACCGTTCGCGGGCAGCTCGACCGCGCGCCAACAGTTATGACCAGCCGCTATGTGGAGGCGTTTGTAGGAGTGGGTGAGAACATCCGGGTTCTATCCCAGCGAGGCGAATGGAAGTCGGCTCTTCGCATGCTTCTGGACAATCTGGCCGACCTCATGGCCACGGCTCGGTTGGCGGACGACATGGCCGTTACTCGACTCTTCCGGTCGATCGGCCGCTTTGCTTTCGATACAAACCTGTTGTCGGAATTCGAAACGCTGGCGAGCCTCGTTCGCAAGACTCCCCAACTCGACCCCGAGTTGGAGATTCAACTCCTTGGCCTCGAAGGGGCAAGCGCGGCGATGGCGAATGACAATGAAGCCTGTGAGCGCCTATGGAATCGGCGGTTGGAACTCAGCCGCGAGTTCGGAAATCCGTTCTACATTGCGGATACGCTGAGCGACCTCGACGACCTTGCTTATGACCTTGGCCGGTTCGAAGATTCCATACGGATCACCCAAGAAACCGAGGCGGTCGCGGCGGAGCATGGTTTTACCGAGCTGCGCGCTTCGGCATTGGTGGTGCGGGCCAAGGCCTCGATCGCGTTGGGGCGGTCCGAGGACGGGCGTGGCTTGCTGAAGGAAGTTGTGAGCATGCTGCCCGAATGTCGAAACCCGGATCTTGCGCCATTTGTCTTCCAAAACGTGGTGATAGGTTACGACAAACTGGGTGAACGGGAACAAGCCCAAACGGTCCTGGTCGATCTTCTCGAACGGGCAAGCGTCGCCGAACGTACGGTGCTTACCGGTTGGTCCCTTGGACAACTTGGCCGACGATTTACCGATTCTGGTCAACCCGAACAAGCCGCGAGATGCTTCGTGGCGGCGACCAAGGTCTACCGCGCAACTTCATCGAAGCACTTCCTTCGAGCCCGAGCCAGGCTCGAGGAATTCCGTACGCAGTTTGGCGAAGACCTAATCGCGCGTGTCGAATCGATTCCAGTGGCCGAACTCATTCGCTCGATCCTCGAACAAGCTCGCTGATCCGGCACTTTTGTACTCATTGTTTGCGGAGAGGCTGTGATGTATAACCAAAGTTCTCTCGAGGAATTCGAATGGTGAAATGTAGTGGGTGTGGGAGCGACAATCCCGAAGGCAATAAGTTCTGTTCGAACTGTAGTCAGGCCTTAGGCGAGGCGACCGTGAGATGTCCACATTGCGGAACCAACGTGCTCGCCGGAAACAGAGTTTGCACGCAATGTGGAAAATCGCTGTCCGCTGCGAGTGCCCCACCAACTCAGCCAACCTACTCTTACGCATCGTCACCAGCTCCGCAAACCGCGAAGAAATCGCCCCTCGTCGCGATCCTCGTAGTTGTCGGCCTCATGATTCTCGTATGTTGTGGCGGCGGTATTGGGCTCATCTCTTATCGCGAGAGCCACTCTGGCATCTTCGTCGATGGCAAGGAAATCTCTCGCTCGGAAGCCAAGACGGGTATCAGGGAGATGAACGCGATCAATGTGGCTATGGAAAACCCGTCGACGAAAGTTGGAGACTTGGTTGCGACGAGTCCGTTCTCGCAGAAGTTCAAAGGCATCATCGTCGCGTTACAGAAGGATGAAGCAACTCTCGATGTCGACCTGAAGGGGACCAACGTCGACAAGATCGTTTCCGCCCAGCTTGGTACCGAGGCGGGCCGAGTGACATCTCGCAAAGATCTAGAAACCGTCGACAAAGCATTTGCGCGGTACTTCGATGCCATCCGCGACCGACTTCACGACCTGGATACCTTCGTCAATAACATGACGGGCCCGGGCGGCAAACCCATTCCGATGTCCCTTAGCAGCCTGGTCGCTCCCATGCAAACCACCTACAACGAGTACACCGCGATTAGAAAGCAGCTCGTGGATCTTGCCGATCGCGACAAACCGCTTCCGTCAGGAGAACATATTCTATTCCAGACCGACGATCACCTCAAGCAGTTCAACAAGCTTGTTGTAGAACACGACGATCGGTACAACAAGTTCAAGCAGTCCATCGAGGAGTATCGACGCCAGGTGGAAGCCCAGGTTCGAACAGCACTCGACTCGATGAAGACGACGGATTAGGATTCGCTATTCGTCCTAATTTCGCTCCGAAGCCTTGTTTCGTACCAGCCAGAAACGTGGGCTATGTTGTACGGCTACGGGCCGTCCGAGAAAGATTATGCTTGCACCCGGAAAACACCTTGTTGTCCTCGGCCTTCTTGCCACTCTCCTCATCGAAAGAGCTTGTGCCCAGAACCTCAGTACGGTTGACGCGAAGTTTGTCAAAGCGGCGGCCGTAGGTCAACAATTCGAAGTGTCCCTCGGCAAAGTCGCCATCACGAACGGCTCCTCCGACTTTGTCAAAGGATTTGGCCAGATGATGGTAAACGACCATTCTGCCGCCCTTAAGGATTTATTGGGACTTGGCCAAAAGAAAAACATGCCGCCACTGTCGCTCACCTTTAATTCGAAGCAAAAGGCGACCTTCAGCAAGTTGTCGAAGCTCAAAGGTGCCGCCTTTGACCGGGCTTACCGCGCAGCTATGGCGGAAGATCACACGGAAGACCTGGCTGAATTCAAGAAGGAAGCAAGTGGCGCAAAGGATTCCGATGTGCGTGCTTTTGCGAAGAAGTGCGTCCCTGTCATCCAAAAGCACTTGGCCGCCATTAAATCGGGAAAGATGCCCAAGCACTAAGAATTACGACGTGAGTTAATCGGCGCATGATTTGTGGAGCTCATTGGGCGGCGTGAATGCCGGACTGAGCTCCCTCCAACCAAGGAATGTCAGCGGTCGAGTGGCTTGTCGACGGGCGGACGAACCGGTTCGTTGGCGACGGTCACGCCGGTGACGAAGACCGTGCGCACGATCTTCTCCATCTTCTGGAAGTCGATCTTCGACACTTCGTCGCCGACTTGGTGATAGTCCTCATGTTCGCCGTCGAACCAGAAGCAGATCGGAATTCCCGTTCGCGCGTAGTTGTAGTGGTCGCTGCGGTAGAAGAATCGGTTCGGATCTTTCGGGTCGTCGTACCTCTTGTCGTAATCGATCTGGAGGTACTTGTTGTTCACGCCGTGGACGATCTCACCTAGTCGGGTGGACATCATCGTGGTGCCAATAACATAGATCGCATTCGGACCAGTGAGGGAATTATTGCGAGGGTTAGTGTCGCCGGACTTTCGGCTTCGACCGATCATGTCGATGTTGAGCTGGGCCACGATGCTTCCCTTCGGAACGGTCATGTGCTTGGTGTAGTAGTCTGAGCCCCACAGGCCCTTCTCTTCGCCACAGTGCCAGACAAAGAGCAGCGACCGCTTTGGCTTTGTCGCCGACTTGGCGAACGCCTCGGCGATGTTCATGATCGAAACCGTGCCCGAGCCATCGTCGTCCGCCCCGTTGTAAATCTTGTCCGGGCCGGGAAGATTCGGATTCATGCCAACGTGATCGTAGTGCGCGCCAAAGGCCACATACTCTTTGCTCAGCGTCGGGTCACTGCCCTCCAGGGTTGCGCACACGTTGCGGGTCATCGCATATTCCTTGGCCGCGTCCAAGTTGACTTGGGCTCGAGTGCCGGCTTTCTTGGCGATTGCGCGGAAGCCTTCCGAATGAATAAGGATCGAGGCCATTTGAGCCGGACCTTGGCTCACAGCTGTGGAAGTACCTTCCTGTGAGGGGCGGAACCCGCCACCGAACTGTCGGTAGCCATCGGCGTAGGCCGACCAGTTGGCCTGGGCCGTGCCGGAATCTAGAATGATCGCCATTGGGCGAGCGGCTTGGATGGCGTTGTAGTCGCCTTGGGCACCCTTCCCGAGCAGGACAATTTTGCCTTTGTAGTCATGGTTTTCGCCAAGCAGAGCCACGAAGACGATCTCGCCCGACATCTTGCCGGAGCCGCTTCGCACCATGAAGTCTTTCTCGTAATCATAGGTGGCATCGCCAACCGTGACCTTCGTCGTCGATTTGTCGTAGCCAACCTTTTCAAGCTTAATGTCTTGGAAGAACGTGCCGTTATCGCCGGCGGGTTTGAGCCCCCATTCTTTGAGGTGAGCGGCGATGTAGTCGCCCGCTTTAGTAAGTCCCGGTGAGGGCGTATCGCGGCCCTGCAGTTCGTCGGACGCGATGTAGGTCAGAAATTCCTTTAGCTGGTCCTGAGTGATGACGCCGGCAGCTTTCTTCGCGTCTTCGTTGCTGAGATTGCCACCTTGGTTCGTGAAACCAAAGAGGGCGGTCGTGGCCAAAGCGATGGTGGCAAATCGTTTCATTGTGAGTTGGATGATGTTACCGGCGAGGAGAGGGGAATTGTTCCATTGGGGAGCGCAATGAAGCGGCAAAGCCAGCGCGAGGAAGAGAAGGAAGTTGAGGATGATGAAGCTTTCAATCGAGCCTATTAGCCACGCTCCGCCCCTAGGGGAGGTGCCTCGCGGAGACTTTGTCGAGAGGCGGAGGGGGTAGTCTCAGGCTCGAATTACGCCGGCTCGGTACACCTTGGTGAAGGGAGGGTCCACGAAGGTGGAGGGTGAGGTATGAACCGAAGGGTTGGTGACTCGATTTCGAATCTCGCCTGCTATGCCTCTTCTTTCGCTACCGAACCCGCCACTCCAAAATCCCCGCCGAAAATCCATCTTGCAATTGGATTACCAATCGCAATCCCGTCACTTGCACGGGACCAAACGAAACGGTATTGAATCGGTCCTTGGCCACGCCGTGCTCGACGCTCGTCGGAATCGGAAGCCACTGATCGCCAACTCGGCCAAGAACCTTCCAAAACTTCGGCACACGGCACATGCCCTTGCCTGTGTCGTCGAACCAATACACGCCTACGCTGTTCACGGTTCGCGGCTTGTCGAAGGTGTATTGCGCCCATTCCTGAGTTCCTTTATGATCCCAGAAGGTCATGCGAGGGACGGTCTCGTCCGCCGACGACGAGGGCAGAACCTGGTCATCCATTGCCTCCACCGTGTCGCCACCGAAGCAGTGCGACGCCATCGGATGCCACGGCAATGGCTTCGGAGTTTCCTTCCAAGCCTTTCCGCTCGCGCTAACCCATGGGAACGAAGAGATGCGGAGTCTGGCCGCGCCCATCGGGATCAATTCGATCGACTCGGTTTTCGATTTCGACACCGTTGGACTGGGTTGCAGCTTGGCCACCAAGCCGGTGCGGTCCACACCCCACTGCGGAAGAACTTTACCCTTCGCCTCGATGCTGATCGGAGATTCTTTCTGCGTCCACGGGAAGTCGGACTTCGGCCATGCTCGCTTCACGACTTGGAACGAATCACTCGCCAGCGCATAGTTCCATGTCGATCCCGGCATGAGTTGATAAGCAGGCCATTTCGAGAAATCGGTGGTCTTTTGCCAATGCGAATCGCCCTCGGTCGACTTGGTCGCATCTTCTTTCGTCGTCAACTCCTTGATCTTTAGCGAGAAGGTGAGCGGACCGTACGAGACGCTCTTCGAATTCATGTTCTCGGTCCAGGTGGTGACGCCAATCGTCATCGGGAAGTCGATCTTTACGCGGTCGCCAGTCTTCCAGTTACGGTCGACCACAGCGTAGCCGCGTTTGCCTTTGAGCGAGGTGACCGAACCGTTCACCGAGATTCTTGGACTCGAACACCACTCGGGCAGCCGGAGATACAAGGGGAATCGGTTGGCTCGCGCGCCGGTTGAGATCTTCAATTCGATCGACTCATCGAACGGATAATGGGTCGTCTCTTCAATCGTGACATTCCGTCCGTCGCCGGCTTTGGCCGTCACCGAGTTGGCGCTGTACAGCACGGCAGCGAGGCCGTTGTCGTTGGTCGCCATCCACATGTGCTCGGCAAAAAACGGCCAACCCATCGAATGGTTGTGTTGGCAGCATCGGTGGCTGAGCGGGTTAAACAGCGACATCGGACCCTCGTTTTGGAACCCGGGTGCGTGGTTGAAGCCATCCGCGGTGACCATGTTCGGACTGGTGAGGTACCGCAGCGCAGAGAAATCGGGCATGACGGCAGCGGGATAAGAATTGAATGCCACATCCTCGCAGTGGTCAGCCCATTTCACGTCGCCGGAGATCGCCAGCAGCTCCTCATCGGAGAGCATCTGCTCGACGATGCCGCATGTCTCGATGGCTTGGCGCGGATCGCGCTGTCCTTTGCGAGCGTTCTCGTCGGCCGCGTACATGCCGCCGGGAACTTGGCCATACAGTCTTCGCATGGTTGCGAAGTTTCCATAAGCGGCTTCAAGGTTCTTGGCGTCCTTCGTCTGTTGATAGTAGATGCCGGGTTCATCGAACGACTCGGCGACGTTCACATTGTGCCAATCCGGCAACGTGTCGGACTGCGACCAATTCATCGTCCGTCGATGAGTCTTCTCACCGAGGGTCAGGAGCTTGCCATCCTTCGTGATGTTGTAGAGCCAGTAGATGGACGCGAGGTTGTCCGCCCCGCGCGCCTTTTGCCAGTAGCCGGTGAGGAAGTGGTCGTCCGGCACAGTCAATTGGAAGTGGAAGTAGTTGGTCATCAATTCGATGACGCGCTGGTCTTTGGTGGCCTCGTAGTAGGTTCGAAGGCAGCTCAGCATCAGCATGTTGCCCCAGAAATCTCGGTCGCCGTTTTGGAATCGCTGGTCGGGCCCGAAGTCGCCGTTCGGCCGCTGCGAGCGGATGGCTGCCTCGATCCAATCCGTCGCAGTTTGGATCATCTTGGGATCCCTAAGCTGATAGGCGAGGCTGATGTATCCGCGCAGCCAGTACGGAACCTCTTCCCAACCGCCGTTGCCTTTGCCGCTCGTGCTTGTCCACGCGTTGTCCTCCTTCCGCAGCCACTCACTGATCTCGGGAAGGTGCCCAGTCATGCCATTCTTCTGCCGCACCAGGTACTCGTGCACCCAACCCTTCGCGGTGACGCTCCCGACGGGAAGCTTAACCAGCGGATTCGGCGCGAGGGGAGCCCGATTGGCCCAGTAGTAGCTGTTCGCCGATGTCTGAGGTGGAGTTGCCACGACGTCGATCTTGCCTTGCTGGCTGAAGGTAATGGCGATCGCTAAGGAGGTCAGCATGGGTTCTTTAAAGGTACCTGGGAAACAGCCTTTAGCCGCCAGCCGCTAGCCATTAGCAAGATGAGCGGAAGCGACAAGGAGAAACTTCCAAAGGCACCTAACTTCGCTAGTGGCTCACGGCCAGTGGCTAGAGGCTCAAAGCTAATTCCCTGCTTTCTTCATCGACCGCTTCAGTCGGCCAACCAGCACCGGAATGCGGCGAATCACATCGCGTTCGAAGCCGATGCACCCCGTGTGCCACAGATATCGCAAGATCGAGATTGGGCGTTTGCGAACCAAATACGTTCGGGTCATCGAGTCGCCGGTGTGCGCCAGCCAGCGTGTCTTCCATGGCGCGATGTTGCGCAACAGATTCAATTTTCGGACGCCCTTGACTTGGGCGTCTTGGAAGACAGACGCGCTGATAATGAAGATCGGGCTGTACTTGTAGAACGCTTCATCGAATCCCGAATAGGACACCGTCAGCATGCCGGGCATGCCATAAAACGCTTGCGAGGCAATAACACGGTCGTCGACGACTAACTCGGTAACAAAGGCTCGGCCTTGTTCGGCCAGGCTGGATAACAAATCGCTGAGGAATTTGATCTGGATATCGGTGTGCAGATGGTTCGAATGCTGGCGTCCACGGCAGCTCTCGGCTCGCGACTGATGCAATCCTGCCAGTCGTTCAACTGCCCCCCGAATCTCTGTCGGATGCTCCACCGTCCGGAGAGTCCAGTTGTGGCCATCGCGGTTCAGTAGTCGAGGATAGTACGGCAAGTTCTCACGCATCGACTTCGAGAGTCGCTTGCGATACTCGGACCAAGTCTCGGGAAGGTCGACAAAGTCCGATCCACTGCGAAGTCCAGATCGGACGAACGCCCACTTCTGCCAAGATCCATCCTCATTGAGGGGCATCTCGATGGCATTGATGAGGGCAATGAAATCCCATCTGCCCTTCTTGGATTCCTGTTTCAGAAACTTTTGCAGGCACTTGGAGACCAGCGCTTCGAATCCGGGGCGGACCAACACGGTCGGCTCTTCCGTCATGTCGTATGCTCGCTCTCGTCCGAGGTAGCCAATCGAGCGGAGGCGTCGAATGCGAATCGCATTCTTAGGTTGATCCTCGTAAAGCGGGACCACGCCGACCAGTTCGCGGTCGACGTTGCGGAAGGTTAGGACGTAGAGTTGCGTGTCCTCGCCGGCGCCCATGTGCTCGTGTCCAAAGCTCGTCCACCACGACACGGTCCACTCCGGGTGGGCGCACATGCTCGCGTTGGGAATCTCCAAGAACAAGCTTTCCCACTCGTGAACCAGGATCTGCAGGTCGATCAGCGACGAGACGACCTCGCAGTACAACCCGCCAGCGCGTTCGGTGGCTTCAGATCGGATTGAGGTGGCGTTCGAGCGGATCATCGCGTTAGAAAGGTAAAAGAACATTGTGACGCAAAACGGCACAATTTAGTACTCGAATTCGTGTTCTGAGGACAGAATATTTGGTTCGAGACTAGTAGACGCCTACGATTTCTAATGGGTTCCCGGGGCTAGTAAACTTTTGTTTATGTCAAATTCCCTTTTTGTAATTGCGCCGTATAAGGCCCTCGGCATGTGGGTGTTTGACGATGAGCGTGTTGGTTTGGTGCAGGAACCGTTCGTGGCCGGAGCAGATACCATCCTCGACGAGTGGACGAAGGACATCCCGAATGCGGAATCTGGATTCCGGCTCATCTTCTCGCCCATGCCCTTCCCCGGCTATCAGCATAAGTTCGATTGGGTGCGGCCCGAAATGAGCGGCAACGTGTACTTTTGCGAGTCACTCGGCATGGAAGGTTGGCTCTGCCCAGCACTGTTCAAGTACTTCCCAGAAGCTCCGAAGGCGTTGTATGGGAAGGCTGAGGCAATGTAAGTAAAAAGAATCTTAGATGTGGCACTGTCAACGACCCCTGCATCCAGCGAAGCGATGCTGCGAGTTGGCAGTGTTCTGGACCAACCGCTGCCTCAGGTCCAAAGGCGGGAGGTTTGATGTTCAATGGAGTCGTCAGCGGCCTTGAGGCAGCGTCTTAACACTGGTAAATCCCAGATTCGCAGACGTCTTTACCAGTGCCACATCGAGACTTATTCGAACTGCTTCGCGTTCGCCTCGAACATGCCCCGCAGCTTCGTCGCCTGAGCGTCGTAAGCGTCCTTATCCGCCCACGTGTTGCGCGGATTCAGAACCTCGGTCGGAACCTCGGGGCACACAGTTGGCATATGTAGTCCGAAGATCGGATCGACTTCGTATTCGACCTCGTTGAGGTCACCTCGGAAGGCCGCGTGGATCATCGCTCTCGTGTATCCCAACTTCATGCGGTTGCCAACGCCGTAAGGTCCGCCCGTCCAACCCGTATTGAGGAGCCACACCCGCGAGTTATGGGCCGAAATCTTTTCACCCAGAAGCTTGGCGTACACCTTAGGGCGCAACGGCAAGAACGGCTGACCAAAGCAAGCTGAAAACACGGCTTTAGGTTCAGTCACACCTTTCTCGGTGCCGCCGACCTTGGCCGTATATCCGCTGAGGAAGTAGTACATTGCCTGCTCTTTCGTCAGCAGAGAGATCGGAGGGAGCACGCCCAGGGCATCGCAGGTGAGGAACACGATGTTCTTGGGATGGCCACCCACCGACGGTACCATGATGTTCGGAATGTGCTCGATCGGGTACGCCGCCCGCGTGTTCTCGGTGATGCTTTGATCGTTGTAATCCGGCACTCCCGCGCCGTCGAGAATCACGTTCTCAAGGATCGCTCCCTTGCAAATCGCTCGGAAAATTTCCGGCTCCTTTTCTTCGGTGAGGCCGATGCACTTGGCGTAGCAGCCACCCTCGACGTTGAACACGCCATCTTCCGTCCAGCCATGCTCGTCGTCACCAATCAGCATTCGATCCGAATCGGCGGATAGCGTGGTTTTGCCCGTGCCGCTAAGGCCGAAGAAGAGGGCCGTATCGCCGTTCTGCCCCACGTTCGCCGAGCAGTGCATGCTCATCACGCCCTTCAAAGGCAGAAGGTAATTCATAATCGTGAACACCGACTTCTTCATCTCGCCGGCGTACTGCGTGCCGCCGATGAGGACGGTATTCGAGGTCATATTGAGCGCGATCACGGCGTCGCTCTGGGTGCCATCGACCGCTGGGTCGAACGATCGCTTTCCGAAGTCGATAACGTGCCAATCGGGTTCGTAAGTCTCCAGCTCTTCCGCCGTGGGGCGAATCAAAAGCTGCTTGATGAAGAGCGCGTGGTAGGGTCGCTCGACGATGAAGCGGGTCTTGATGCGGTGATTCGGGTCCGCTCCTCCGTAAGTGTCGATGATGTAAAGCTCTTTGCCGCCAACGTAATCTTGCATCGTCGCGAAGATCGAGTCGAACTGCTCGTCCGACATGCGGTTGTTGTTTTCCCACCAAATGTCACCTGCTTGAGCTTCGCTTGCGACGGTGAATTTGTCCTTTGGCGTGCGACCAGTGTAAGCGCCTGAGTAGGCAACCACAGCGCCTGAATCGAGAAGCTTGCAGTTATCGCGTTCGATGCAGTGCTGGATGAGGGTCTCGACGTCGAGATTTCTATGGATCTGAGCGGCGCTGCTGAGATCGAGTTGGTGTTTCCCCATAAGATTGATTGGCATAAGAATACCCGGCGAAGGGTCCCGCTCCGGTCGCTTGTGGTGGGTAGTTGGGACGGAAAATGAACTAGAATGAGTCCATATGGAACGCCGGAAAGTAGAGCCCTACGATATTCAGACGGAGCTCGCGTCGCTGAAGTATTGGGGATTCGATGGGACTCAAATTCATAAGACCTATACATTCGACACTTACAAGTCGGGGCTGGTCTTTGCGGTCGCGGTAGGACATCTCGCCGATCGAATGGACCATCATCCCGACCTTTTCATCGGCTACCAGAAGGTGACGGTTAAGCTGAATACGCACGACCTCAATGGAATCTCGACATGGGACTTCAAGTTGGCGCGCCAGATTGAGTCGCTGGTTTAGCGGAGGAAGCTGATGAGCTTCTGGGTGATTTAGACGTGGCACTGGTAAACACGTCTGTGACGCAGGAACTGGGATTTACCAGTGTTGACTCTCGAACACTGATAACTCCCAGCTTCGCAGATGTCGTTATCAGTGCCACTTCTGAAAATGCTGCCTCGGGCCGAATGAGCGAGGTAGGCCATTCGAATTCCCATGCCGCCGTCCCGACGCTAAAGAAAACTTGCAGCCTTGGAGGCTGCGAGATTTAAACGTGGCACTGGCTCCGACATCTGGCTTGAACGAAGTGAGCCTGTGAGAAGCCAGTGTTATTTCTCAGCGACTAAACACTGGTAACTCGCAGTCTCGCTTCGTCCTCACTCGTTCCTCGTGAAAATGGACGAACCCAAGGCAGATCTCGTTACCAGTGCCACACCTTGTCCTCCAGTGAAGTGGACAACCTCCAATTGCTAATAGCCCCTACGAGCCGCCCGACGAGCCGACTTCTTCTGCCTTCAGCTTAAAGTCCACCCGAATCTCGTACGCCCGCGGCCACGGCAGGCCAATGGAAAGATCGACCAAGTCCGTGATCTGATATTCCTTGCTGCCGACATAGAATTTGCGGAATTGGAACTGAGTCAAGAAGATTTGCTTGATGTACTTCTTGAGATCGTTTTCAGCGAATTTATTCACCGCGTCGAAGTTCGATCCGTAAATCTCGTCCCGTTGATCCTGCAGTGAGTCGATCATCGAGTACGTCGCCGGACGAGTAAAGCGGTGGTAGGCCCAGTCGTCGATCATGCGGTGCAGCAAGAATTCGCGCTGTGCCACCTCTCGCTTCAGCGGATCGACTTCGTACTTGCGAGCGCAGAGGTACACGTTGGCGGCGGGAATCGCGGTGCCAATCGTGTTTCCAGCTGTGTTCCAACCCGCAAATGCCAGCAGTCGGAACGACTTGCCCGTGCGCATGAGGAAGTTAAACAGCTCTTCGTCCGAAGACCCATTGGGGCCAAAGTTGATGTCAGCGACGGCGACCGGGAAGCCCTGGTCGATCTCGCCGCGCATGCTATCCAGGAAGCCTTCGAACAGGTTCTCTCGACGCTTGGGGGTATTCACATACAGCGCGTAATCGTACTCATCGCCAGTCGCAATCTCGGCGCCCGCGGTAAAGATTTGGTCTTGGAGGCTTTCCTTCACCGGCTTGGACTCGTACATCGCGAACTGGTCCTTGCCTTCTTCGTCGCTATACACAATTCTTACTTTCGGCTTCCAGCCGTGGTCGGCAAGGATGGCACGCGAGAGAAGAAGGTTCGAGTGCTGATCGATGCCCTCGCAAAAATAAACCTTGTCTTGGATGTGGAACTGCTCGCTCAGCCGCTTGAGTTTGATGTTCTCCTGGATGTGGGGTCCATCGGGCTTAGCGTCGTCTTGGCCCATGATAAGGAAGTCGATTTCTTTGCCGATTGCCATTCGAAGCAAGGCGGACTGCACTTCGTAGTTGCGCCGCCTGGTGCGCTCATACTTCATGATCTCGACTTGCGGGACCATCTTCTTCAGATTGGCCAGCTTCGGCGGCAACGTTTTGTCGCCGGTTCGCTCGAATCGATCCTTCATCTCCTCGTACTTGGCGAGGTTGAGGCGATAGGAACTGGCGGCTTTGGTCGCCGTCGGTGTGAGGCGCATGGTCGATGCGTACACGTACATCCGAATTCCGGCCGGACCCTTTTTGCGATAGTCGATCAGCCGCTGCAGACGTCGGATCGCCGTGGCGGAGTCGACTTCGTTGACCCGCGAGGCGATGAGCCCGCCGTAAGCGATCATGTCCGAGCTTACGATGATCGTACTGACGTCCTTGAGATCTTGCTTCTCGATCCACTGGAAGACTTTTTCGACGTCGGCCGGAGTGGTGAATTTTCCGAGGTCGTCGGCGGGTGGCATGTCTACTTCGGTGTCGTTCATCGCGCCGATCATCTGGGCAAATTGCCCGGCGGCGGGTCGACTATCGAGTGGAATAAGCAGAATTCGCTTGCCATGCTGGCCCCCAGCAACGGCAACCATAGCTAGCGAAATGAGGATAGCTATCAGGAGAATCTTGCGCACGATCGATGAACTCTTGAAGGGGATTAGGCTAATCTTGCGGAGCGATTCCTGACGTATTCGGCACTTCGCTCCACCCATTTCATGAATTCGTCGGCGTTGTCAAGGATGGCTTTGGGGAGCTTGACATACTCCCGTAGCGGGTCGGCTCCGGCCTCGGGGCGCATCTCGCCTGCGCCGGGGATGTTCATCGCTTCGCTGAAATCGTCCGGACAGAGCTTAAGAGCTACGTCGTTGTCGATCAGGAATGCGAACATTCGCTCGCCGGTGTAGACGCCCATGCCCCCGAACATGCGCCGGGCACGCACTTCGTAAGCGTCACCAGCTTGCATGATCTGTTCGTACCGAAGGGGTCTGTACACCATCGTTTCAGAATCCGAACGGAGATTGAGGCTGAAGCGCCTCGGAACCCGAATCTAGCTATTTTACCTTTAAACATTACGATCCGTGATACCAGGTCTAAACTTTCGTACATCGGTATATCAGCTCTCCGGTCCTTTAGCCAGACGGTAACCTAGCGGAACTGCCATGTCGACCAAGCGCCTGATCATCATCGATGGATACTCGCTCCTTTTCCGAGCTTTCTATGCGACGAGGTACCTGAGCACCGCCGACGGTCGGCCGACTAATGCGCTTTACGGATTCACGACGATGGTGTTCGCCTTGCTGGAAAAGCAGCGGCCCGATGCAATTGTGGTCGCCTTGGACCACCCGGCAAAGACGTTTCGACACACTGAATACGCCGCCTATAAAGGCACCCGAAAAGAGACCGCGCCCGAGCTCATTTCTCAGCTCGATGAGTCTCGACAATTGCTTTCCGCGCTTGGCATTCCCCAAATCGAACTCATTGGCTACGAAGCCGATGACATCGTGGGAACCATCAGCAAGCGTGCCGAAGAGAATGGCTACTTGACCTCGATCATCACCGGCGACTTGGACTCTCTGCAATTGGTCGACGAGTGCGTGCAAGTCATCACACCTCGCCAGGGCGTGACCGAGATCATGTCTTACGGACCCGCCGAAGTGGTCGAAAAGCTCGGTGTCCCGCCTCATCAAGTCATCGACTTCAAGGCGATTAAGGGCGACACAAGTGACAATATTCCCGGCGTTCCTGGAATCGGCGAGAAGGGCGCCGCCGAGCTGATCACGACATTTGGCAGCGTCGAAGGAATTCTCGAACGATTCGCCGAAGTTCCCGAGAAGTACCGCAAGAAGATCGAGCCTGCCGTCGAGCAGATGAAGCTCTCGAAGTGGCTTGCCACCATCGATCGAAACGTTCCGATCGAGTACGACTTTAAGCCGTTTAAACTCTCCACCGATCAGCTCGAGGCCGCGAAGAAGTTTCTTGAATCCTTCGAACTTAAGTCCAGCGTGCGCGCTTGCGACCGGGTCCTGGGGCCTTACGTCGATGGGTTCGAGCACGGCGTCCACGCCCACGTCGAAGTCGTTTCCGAGAAGCTCGCCTTTACCTCTCGTGAGGTCGGCTCGTTCCTCATGCTCAAGAGCACGATCAATAGCCAGGCGTACGGGATTCATTTGGCGACCCTGCCGACCGACGATCTGTTCGATGAGAACGCCGAGAAGGCGTTCATCTCGGTAGGTCGCGAAGTGCTGGTGACCTCGAAGGCCGATGGTATCCGACTCTTCCAAACCTTCCCCACCCAGGCCGTGGCCCACGATGCCAAGGGGCTGTACAAAGCCGCGGGAGTGTTCGATAAGTCGGTCGGTTTTGATTCCTTGATTGCGGGTTACGTGCTTCAATCGGGCCGTTCCAACTATGTCCTGGGCGACCTCGTGCAGGGTTACACCGACTACTCCGCCCCCGAGTCTCCGGAAGAAACCGCTGCTGCTCTGCTTCCCCTTCGCGATGCGATGAAGGCTCGGCTGGAGAAGGAAGACCAGCTGCGAGTGCTGGAGACGGTCGAGCTTCCGCTCACGCCGATCCTCGCCGAGATGGAAACAGACGGAATCCGCGCCGACAAGGAACAGCTTCGAGAGTTCTCGAAAGAGCTTTCGGTCGCGATCGAGGTCTCGACGAAGAAGATTTATGAGTACGCCGGGCAGGAATTCACCATCGGTTCGCCCAAGCAGTTGGGCGAAATCCTGTTCGACAAAATGCAGATTCCGGGTGCAACCAAGACCAAGACGGGTTACGCGACCGGCGCCGAGATTCTGCAGCAGCTTTCGCCGACGTACGAAATTGCAGGCGAGGTCCTGACCTGGCGCGAGTTGACCAAACTTCGATCCACTTACGCAGAAGCCCTGCAAGCTCAGATCGGTTCGGATGGACGCATTCACACCACGTATTCACAAACCATCGCGGCGACGGGCCGTATCTCGTCGAACGATCCGAACCTTCAGAACATTCCCATTCGAACCGAACTCGGCCGCTCGATCCGAAAGGCTTTCATCGCCGCCGAAGGCTACACCCTCGCCTCGTTTGACTATTCGCAGATCGAGCTCCGTGTTCTCGCCCACATGTGTGGCGAACCGGCGTTGGTCCACGCTTTTGCCGAGCATGAGGACGTTCACACCGCGACGGCGAAGCTGATGTTCCACGTGGAGGAGCCGACCAAGCAGCAACGGGGTTACGCCAAGACGCTGAACTATGCGGTCTTGTATGGCGTGACGGACTTCGGCCTCGCCAACCAGCTCGGCGGAGGGTTTAGCCGCGCCGAGGCGAAGGAGCTGATCAACCTCTATAACGAGCGCTTCCCGACGGTGAAAGGCTTTACGCAAAGCGTCATTGAGGAGGCAAGATCGAAGGGATTTACCACGACCTTAACGGGTCGCCGCCGCTACTTCCCGGATATCCACGCCGCCAAATTCGCCGAGCGGCAATATGCCGAACGGCAGGCGATGAACGCTCCGATCCAGGGCACCGCGGCGGATATGTTGAAGCTGGCGATGCTGCACGTTCGGGCGAAGCTGGAAGGCTCGGGTACGCGGATGCTGCTGAACGTTCACGACGAACTCGTGTTCGAACTGAAGGACGGCGAGAGCGGACTCATTGAGCCGATTCGGTCGCTGATGGAAAATTCTTTGCCGATGAAAGTTCCGGTCGAGGTGGATGCAAAACTCGGTTCGAATTGGAACGAGATGACGATCGTCAGTCGGTAGGTTATGCAGGCAAGATGCCTGCGCTCCCCATCGGCTCCCAATCTCTATTTGAGCAATAGGTTTTCAAAACTTCACTCAATCTATCGTTCGGTCGCAGGGAAGGCCGTTATGGAGCGCAGGCATCCCTGCCTGCATCTTTCGATACTCTCGCTCTAAATCGCTATCCGAACAATAGGTTTTCAAAGCCCTTTCAACTTATTGCTCGGTCGAAGTGAAGGCCTTTATGGAGCGCAGGCATCCCTGCCTGCATCTTTAAGTAGAATCGCGAAATGGAGGACCATCGAGGATGGCATAGCCGAGGATATCTGCCTCATCTCGATATCGGCGAAGTCACTCAATTCATCACATTTCGACTTGGCGACAGCCTGCCGCAATCTGTTCTCGAAGAACTAGAAGACTTACGGCGGCGTGGCGAGCACGTCGCAAGAATCGAACGAGCGGAATACTATTTCGATCAAGGTCACGGATCGTGCATCCTTCGCGAACCAAGTTGTGCAATGATCGTTCAAGAAGCGTTAATTTTCCTTCACGACAAAAGGTTTGAGCTCATCGCCTGGGTTATCATACCAAATCACGTCCACTTCCTGGCTCGATTTGGCGAGGGACAATCGCTTTCGAAGGGAATGCACTCTCTGAAATCCTACACTTCTAATGAGTTGGGAAAACTCCATCCAGAAGTTCGTCCCATTTGGCAGCAAGAATCCTTTGATCGCTACATCCGAGGCGAAGAACACTATCAGTGGGTTGTCAACTACATCCATAACAATCCGGTTATTGCAAATTACTGCGAGTCCTCGGATGATTTCCCATGGAGTAGTGCTTATCGTGAGCGGTAGTTTTTTGCAGGCTGGAAGCCCGCGCTCCCCACTGGCTCCCAATTATTTTCCGAACAATAGGTTTTCAAAACTTCACTCAATCGATCGTTCGGTCGCAGAGAGGGTTGTTATGGAGCGCAGGCATCCCTGCCTGCATTGAAGCGGTTGACACGCTCATTTTCGCTCAAGACTCGCAGCTCGAGGCTAGCGGCTTCCTCTTGATACACCGGTAAACTCACGAGCGAAATGAGTTCGTGGTTCTACCTCAACGACGGGTGGGAGTTCATCGAGACCCGGCTGGACAAGACGGGTGCGGTGATCGGCTATTCAGACGCCGAATGGCTATCGGCGACGGTGCCCGGGCACGTCCACCTCGACCTGATGGAGCACGGCATCATCCCCAATCCACACGAGCGGATGCACGAGATGGGCGTGCAGTGGGTGGACCAGACCGATTGGAGCTATCGGTGCACCTTCACGTGGGTCGAAGAGGAAGACAAACCGAACCAGAAGCTAGTTTTTGAAGGGCTGGATACGATCTGCACGGTCTCGCTGAATGGCGAGAAAATCGCTGAGCACGACAACATGTTTGTCCCTCTCGAGGTCAATGTCACGGGCAAGCTAAGAGCAGAGAACGAACTGCGAATCGACTTCAAATCCGCGCTCAACACCGGCGCAGAGAGGATGGCGGCGTACTTCAAAGCGCAGGGTTTGCCGGAAGCAGTAGAGCGCTTCGAGGAGCGATCGTTCGTGCGCAAGATTCAGTGCATGTACGGCTGGGATTGGGGCCCGCGTCTGATCTCATGCGGCATCTGGCGGCCGATCAAGCTGGTCGAGTATGGCAATATGATCACCCATCTCTCGGCGCGCCAAGAGTGGCAAGAAGATGGATCAGTTTGGGTGCACGCCACTTGCGAGGTCGAAGGCAGCGCCTTTCCAACCTTTAAGCTGAGAAAAGACGGTGAGGAATGGGAGTCCGAGGTTGGGGCTTTTCATATCGAAGATCCTGAACTTTGGTGGCCGGCCGGGTGTGGCGATCAAGAACTCTACACACTCTGGGCGAACCTGCCTGATTACGAAGGGAGTAAAGCGATCAAGATCGGACTTCGCCAAATCAAACTCCTCCGCGAGAAGGACGATATCGGCGAGTCCTTCGAGTTCGAAGTCAACGGCAAGAAGGTCTACTGCAAGGGCTTCAACTGGATTCCCGACTTCAGCTTCCCCAGCGCCATCACCCGCGCCCGGTACGAAGAACGCCTGCTCCAGGCCCACGACCTCGGCTCGAACATGCTCCGCATCTGGGGCGGCGGCATGTACGAAAGCGACGACTTTTACGACATCTGCGACGAACTCGGCATCATGGTCTGGCAGGACTTCATGCACGCCTGTGCGTACTATCCCGACACCGACGAGTCGCAAAACGTCGCCAAGACTGAAGCGACCTACCACCTGAAGCGGCTCCGCCACCGAGCCAGCCTTGCGCTGTGGTGCGGCAACAACGAGAACCTCACCATGTGGCAGGGCAAGTGGAACTGGATGGGTCACCCGCACCCGCCGAGATTCTATGGCCAGAACCTGTACGACGGTGTCTATGCCGACCTCGTGAAGGAACTCGACCCCGAGCGGTCTTACATCCACACCTCGCCGTGCGGCGACATCGAAGGCGACTGCAACGCGGGCAAAGTGGGCGACAGCCACTACTGGGACGCCTGGCATGGCCGCGGCGACTGGAAGTACTACCTCGATTCTGAAGCCCGCTTCAGCAGCGAATACGGCTTCGCGTCGTCCTGCTCGCTGGCCCTGTGGGAAGAAACCTTGGCCCACGAAGATTGGGATTACCGGAGTCCAGCCGTGCGTTGGCACGACAAGACTCGCAAGGGCTACGACACCTTCGTCGGGTACACCGAACTGCACTATCCGAAGTCGGAGACGCTCGAGGACTGGGTGTACTATTCGCAGCTCAACCAGCGCGATGCGCTGCGCATGGGCGTCGAACACTTCCGCCGGTCGGCCTTCTGCCGAGGCTCGCTCATCTGGCAACTCAACGATATCTGGCCGGTGCAAAGCTGGGCTGTCATCGACAGCAGCGGACGTTACAAGGCAGCGGCTCACGAGATTTCTCGTCGACTATACCGAAGCGAATTGCTTTCGCTGGAGCGGGTGAAAGAGAAGATCCGGATTCATTACGTGAACGATAGGTTCGATGAGGTTCGTACCAGTCGTTCCTACCATGCAACGGCTATTCATTTGGGAACCGGCGAAGTGGTCCGTGATTGGGATTACCAAAACTTCGATGCACCTTCTGGCCATCGGGGAGTCGTCGCCGAACTGGATCTGACGGGCCTTTCGATTACCGACACGCTGATCTATGTTTGGGGAAGCGGCGGTCACACATGGCACCTTCTCGCCGAACCAAAGGAAATGAACTTTGCCCCGCCTAGCAAGATCTTAGGTTCCAATCGGCCGGAGTTCTATTCATCGCGCCACGAAGCGCTGTCGGGCTTCCGGTTCGAAATCGAAATCGACGGTCCAGTAGTCGACCTCATGCTCTCGGTCGACGGCGATACGGCTCCCTTCGACGATAACTTCCTAACTTTTGACGAAGGTGGATGTTATGAGATTGCGGTTAATCAGCACATCACGCACTTCGAAGCGAGATCGCTGGCGGGCGAACACGCCACGCGCATGACCCGGTCGCCACTTTAGGAAGCTCCCCCTCTCCCAGACAAGCTGGGAGAGGGGGTTCTAGGTAACCTTCTATTCTATGCAGGGAACCATCGTCTCGATCCAGATTGGTTTGCCGAAGGTTTACCAACACGTCGTCGAGGGGGACGACGGCGAGGATCGGGCGTGGTCGAGCGGCATCTTCAAACGCGTCGTCGAGGGTCCCGTGTGGTTGGGCAAAACAAACTTGACCGGCGACGGGCAAGCCGATCTCGTGCACCATGGAGGTTCGGACCGGGCGCTGCTGCTTTACTCGGCCGACCACTACCCGTGGTGGACCCAGCAATTCGGGCATGACATCGAATTCGGATCGTTTGGCGAAAACCTTTCGGTGACTGGAATCGATGAACATTCAGTGTGCCTTGGCGACAGGTGGGCGAGCGACGAAATTGAAATCGAGATCAGCCAACCACGCCTGCCTTGCTTCAAGTTGGCTCGGCGGATGTCCAAGCCCGGGTTGAATGTGACGGTGATGGAGAATCGCAAGGGCGGTTGGTATGCCCGGACGCTCCGGACCGGAAACGTGATGAAGGGCCAAAAATTAGAGCTGCTTGAGCGGAGGCATCCGGACTGGACGATCGATAGGGCTTTCGATGTTTTCATCCACGAAAAGCGAGATTCATCCGTCTTACAGGCATTGGTCGATATTCCCGAATTGAGCCAGTTGTGGCAGGATAACTTAAACAAAAGACTCGGGCGAGTGGAGTAGCGAAGTGCTCCTCGTCGCCATCACCGGGCCGGTTGGATGCGGCAAAACCACGCTTCTCCGCGGGTTTGCTGAGCGTGTTCGCATAGGTGGAATGATGGTCGACGGCTTCGTCTCCCGGGCTGGACGTCGACCGAAAACCGACCAAGGCGCCGATTCTTATCACTGGTACTTTTTGCTCTCAGGCACTGACCTTACTTTTGCTCAGAGATACGAAGAGGGGCAGTTCAAGATCCAGCCTGCTGCGCTTCCTGCCCTCATTGGGTGGGCCGAGCACATTCCCCCCAAACAGGACCTGATCGTTCTCGATGAATTTGGCAAGTGGGAAGCGAATGGCGAAGGCATCATGCCATGCTGGCCCCTTATCGAAGCGGCCAAGCCTCGAATGGTCGTGGTCACACTCCGCGAGGGAGTGCAAGAGGCGATTGAAAAGCAGATGGGACGGCGGTTCCATGTCGTGCTGAATGCCGAGTCGTGGGATACCGAACAGCGGCTGGATTCGATGGTTGCCGAACTCAAGGACTGGGAGATCGTGGGATCGTGGGGTGCCGCGAGCGGAGCCCTCGAATGCTCGCTTGGCACGTATCTACATGCTGCCCGATTTCCGTTTACCGGAACGGTGATGGGCTCGGCGCAGGCCGCCACACTTTCGATTGCCTCACGAAACCTGGGACGGAAGGAATTCCTCGCCTGGATCTCGATCATCTCGGCCGGCCTCAAAGCTTTTGCTCCGGACGGAACGCGCATCGGGCCGATGATCGCCATCGCGATGCAGGGATTGCTGTTCACGATCGGAGCCATGATCGGCCGATGGTCGCGCTTTGGTTTCTATCTTGGCGCCTTCCTCGTCGGACTCTGGGCCGCGTTGCAGGGGTTCTTTATCCAACTGGTGCTGCTCGGAGGCTCGCTCGATCGCGCCTGGGGTCAGGGCGCTCGATATCTGCAACGGAGTTTTCACATCTCAATCCCCAATCTCTGGGTCGCCGTTGCAGCTCTGGCAGTAGTGAATGGGTTGGTTTGTGTAGCACTCTCGAGCCTCGCGCTGCGGCGATGGGAAACGAAAGGGCCGCAAACGGAGCGGTTCGAGCAGGCCACTTCGGGTCGCCGCAAGCTGTTGTTTTGGCTGCCGTTGGTCTTAGTAACCCTGACCTATTTGTTCGCTGGCCTACCAGGCGAAGCCATCTTTTGGCTGTTCTTGCGTGTGTTTGCGGTCACGGTCATCGTGATCGGAATTGGACGATTGTTGATCCATGTCGACTTCGCGCGGGCGTTGGCGCGCCGGGGAATGTGGGGCCCAGCTATAGCGGTCGAATCGGCGCGGCGCCCGGGCGAGGGCAAAGGCTAGGGCGAAGGAGCTATGAATAGAAATTTGGAGAATGGGCAGCCCCGAGATGAATCAATACCCGTTGGGGGCATAGACGTCCCGCCTGTGTTCCTTGAAGCAAGTCTAGCGAAAGATGCGAATCATCGGGATAGGGTGTTAGAAGTGGCACTGATACGCGTAGCGAGGGCCTGCCCGCCATAGCAAGGAACGAGCGCCGGCTGGGACGAGGGGAGCTTATCGGTGTTTTTCAACCGCGTTCGCGGGGGTCGCTCCGCTCCTCGGACTTGGGCGATGACGAATCTAGACCCAGCCCTGCACGTTCGCTCGCTTGGGCTCGCTCCGTTTGGACTGGGCTAACCTGGGGGCGCACCTTCGGCGCCGGATATCCGCAAATCACGGAAGCGTAGCATGGAGAACAGGATAGATTCTGATGGCATGAGATAGCTCGGACAGTTAGCATTTCTCCTGACTCCAGACTCCCGGCTAAACTACCTCCATGCACCACCACTTGCCAGCGACGCGTGAGAACCTCCACGGGCATTTCTCCCGTGAACTCGCGGCGGTGCTAACCATTGATCCCGGCGACATAGTTACCTTCCAATGTCTCGAGGGTAACTGGGCGCTGGAGCCTAATAACGGCGTGGAATATCAGCGCAAGCACATGGAGCGAAGAGATGGCGGTTTGGATTCCGGACATGCACTCACGGGGCCCGTGTTCATTCGCGGTGCACAACCTGGCCGGGTCCTCAAGATCAAGATCGAGACCTTGGAGTTGGGAGATTGGGGCACGACATTCGTGGGTGGGTGGCCGAGCGATTGGAACAAGAAATTGTGCGTCGAGGAGAAGGGCATCTTCATGACCTGGACGTACGAAAACGGGATCGCCACCAACCAATTCGGACACCAGGTGCGGACCGCGCCGTTCATGGGAGTGATGGGAATGCCGGTCAACGAGCCGGGAATTCAATCGACGATTCCGCCGCGACTCACGGGTGGAAATCTGGATTGCAAAGAACTCGTGCAAGGCACGACACTCTACTTACCGATCGAGGTCGAAGGCGCGCTCTTCAGCGTCGGCGACGGCCATGGCGCTCAAGGCGATGGCGAGGTGTGCTCGACCGCCATCGAGACTCCGATGGAAGCCGTCACATTGAGCTTTGACGTCGTCGACTTTCCTTTCCGCCGACCCGTCGCTGAGACTCCCGCTGGTTGGGTGGGCATGGGCATCGGAGCAACACTTGACGAGGCGATGCTCGATGCGATCGAGGTCATGGCCGAGCTGATGAATTGGCTCTACGGATACGACCGGCTCACTGCGATCGGGCTCTGCAGCGTGGCGGTCGACTTCCGAGTAACACAAGTCGTGAATGAAGTGGTTGGCGTGCACGGGGTTCTTGGGACAGATTCAATAAAGAGGATTTAGACTATTTGGGAGTGCGCGGATTCATCCGCGCTCTTGTTCGCCGAAGCCTTAGCGAAGGCGGATCGCTAGTCGGAATTGATTCCGACCGCCACAAGAAGAAAAGTCAGCAGCGAGATGAATCTCGCAGGACAAAGCGCGGATAAATCCGCGCACTCCATATTGCCTGTCTAGCTTGCCGCGTGGATAACCGGCCGCATCTCCGGATCGCTTTCGCATCGCCGCAGGATCTCTCGTGTCAACGGGGCGATGTCGCCTTCGCCCGAGAATAGGAACTTCATGAGGTACGCACCTGGTCCGCGCTCGCCCCAATTGAAGTAAGCGTGCGGACGTTTGCCGCTCAGGCGTCCAAGGTGCAAAAGTAACGCCGCCAACGAGTTGGGAACCGCGACGCCCGTGGCGCGAAGAATCTTATATCCGTCAACTTCGTGACCTCGTACCGAAAGAATTCCCGAGAAGTTCGAAGCGTCTTTGATCGAGACTTCGACGAACAAAATTGGCTCATTCGGAGCGATGTCGTGGTCGCGACGGGCCTCCATTTCCTTGCGCTGGTACTCGGCCAAATCACGCGCCTCAGGGCGGTTCGGAATCACTCGAATATGGTTGCTCTGACCAGAACACTCACGCACAAATTCCAACGCCTTCAGGTCCAATTCCACGCTGCTCACCCGCAGCTCGAGCGTTCGCCAAATGCGGGAGATGAACGACACGAGCACGATGCCGAGGATGAAACATGCGGCGATGCGGATGCCGTCCGGCTTCTCATAAATGTTCAGGATCGTGGTGTAAACGAAGATCGTCGAGATGACGCCGTAGCCCCACTTCGTCCATCGTTTTTTCCGCCGGGTCGAGATGGTTGCGGCGATAGCCGCCGAGGTCATGAGCACCAAGACGCCGGTCGCATACGCTCCGCCCTGGGCCGAGACGCTCGCCTTAAAGATGATGGTGACAAGAAAGGAAATGGTGGTAAAGATCAGCACCAACGGACGGTTGGCGCGAGTCCATTCGGGTGCCATTCCGAACTTCGGCAAGTAACGAGGCACCAGGTTCAAAAGACCGGCCATGGCCGAGGCGCCAGCGAACCACAAGATGAGGATCGTACTCGCGTCGTAGATGGTCCCGAAGGTTGGTCCAAAGAAGTCGTAGGCGAGGAAAGCGAGAGCTCGTTCGTAAGCGGGTCCACCCTTCTCGAAAGCCGCTGCAGGAATCAAAGTCGTTGTGATGATGCTGGAACAAATCAGCATCACGCTCATGATCAGCGCCGCGCTAAAGAGCAGCTTTCGCGTGTTTTTGATGCGCCCAACCGGACGTTCTTCGGTGTCGGTTTTCGCACCCTTCACGAGCGTCATGACCGATACGCCAGTCTCGAATCCGGACAATCCAAGCGCCAATTTCGGGAAGAGGAGGGCTGCAACCGCGATCAGCATGATCGGGTTTCCGCCGTGATATTGCGGTTCCGTTAGATGGTTTTTCCAGGCCTCGAGGTAGTGAGGATGCTGAATAATCCGTTGCAAGCCAACTAAAATCACCACCGCGTTCAGGCCTAAGTAGGTCGCCACAAGGACGACGGCTATGCTTACCGCTTCCTTAAATCCTTTCAGGAAGACGGCAGCCAGAACCACGATCAGGAGGAGCGTAACCGAGATCTCGTACCCCTTGAGATGGAGGTGAAGATTGTGCCGCACGAAGTCGTTTTCGACGAAGTGAACCGCCGCGTCTGCTGCCGATAGAGCGAGGGTTATGATAAAGTCTGTGGCTGCAAACCCTAACCACATGAGGACAAAGGCGTTGCCTTGCCACCAGGTGAGAAGCTTCTGCAGCATCGCGATCGAGCCTTCGCCATGAGGGCTTTCTTGCGAGACCTTGGCGTACACCGGGTAAGCGCCGAAGATGGTGAGAAGCACGAGGATAATCGTCGCAATCGGCGACAGGTACTTGGCCGCTTCGAAGGCGATGAAGGGTTGGTAGCCAAGCGTCGAGAAGTAGTCGACGCCGGTGAGGCACATGACCTGCCACCAAGGGTGGAGCTTATGCTTGTGTTCCTTCGTGGCCTCAGGCTCGTATGGCCCGACCGGCTCTTCCGCGTGTCCCTCCAGCAGCCATTTCATAAATGGAGAGTGCTTGGTGCTCTTAAATTTCGACGGAAGTTTGATTTCCATGTAGTTGGCTCGTAGCCGTTCCTGAAGGATATCTCATTTGGGACAGCCGCGAGCCACTAGCCACGAGCCGCCAGCAAAGACCTGATGGATTTGGCCTGGGATTAGGGGGCGCGACTAGTGTTCTGGACAAACCGCTGCCTCCGTGGCGAGGGATTCCGAACCATGCGCGGTCTTCCCAGGCAGAGCTATGGAGGCTACAGTAATGATTCGCTTATCCTTCATAGCCCGGATTCGGCAATTGAATATGGGTACATATTCTCGCCACGGAGGCAGCAACGACGCGGATGTCTCGCCAATAGAGGCTCCGTCGATGCTAAAGGTAATCGACGCTTAACTGACCCGTATTTGGCGAGACTAAGAATTTCAAGTCTCGGGAAAGTCGTCGCAAGCTCCTTAGATTCCCGAGACATCCGAATTGCTTCTCTGCGCTTCTCTCGCTTACATCGGTAAACTGAATTCGATTCATGGCGAACTATGTCTGCAGCGTGGGGATGGAAGTCCACGCCGAGCTGGCGACGAAATCAAAGATGTTTTGTCGATGCCAGGTTGCCTTTGGCGGAGAGCCGAACACAAGAACGTGTCCGGTATGTTTGGGCTTGCCCGGAGCGCTGCCGGTGCCGAATCGCGCCGCCATCGAAATGGTGCTCAAGACCGCGCTTGCGCTGAATTGCAAGATTGCGATGAACAGCATCTTCCATCGAAAGAATTACTTCTATCCCGACTTGCCGAAGGGCTATCAGGTCTCGCAGTACGGTGAAGAAAACCCGCTTGGCTACCACGGCTATCTCGATATTCCGACCGCCGACGGCGGCACCAAGCGCATCGGCATCCGCCGTGTCCACCTGGAAGAAGACACCGGAAAGCTGATGCACCTCCCCACTGGCGGCAGCGGCGTAGATTACAACCGCGCCGGAACCCCGCTCATGGAGATCGTCACCGACTTCCCGCCCGACATCAGCAATGGCGACGAGGCGAAGGAGTACATGACCCAGCTCCGCCAAATCCTCATCTACCTTGGCGTCTGCGACGGAAAGATGGAAGAGGGTTCCATGCGATGCGAACCGAACATCTCGATCCGCGCCTTCGGCACCGATGAGCTTGGCACCAAGACCGAGCTAAAGAACCTCAACTCGTTCCGCTCCGTGCAGATGGGAATCGCCTTTGAGGTTCGCCGACAAGCCGCGGTGTTGGATGCCGGTGAAAAGGTTTTGCAGGAAACGCGTGGCTGGAACGAGCAGCGTGAATCTTCCTTTGCCATGCGTCTGAAGGAAGCGGAGAACGACTATCGATACTTCCCTTGCCCGGACCTCGTGCCGATGCAGTTCACCGAAGAGTACATCGAGAGTCTCCGCGCAAACTTGCCCGAACTTCCTCTCGCAAAGTTCCGACGCTACACCGACGATTACGGACTCAGCGAATACGACGCCAACCTCCTCATCTCAGATGTCAAATGGGCCAACTGGTTCGAAGAAGCCGTGAATCAGGGTGGCGATCCCAAATCCATCTGTAACTGGATGAGTTCCGACTTCGCTAAGATGCTGAACGAGGAAGGCAAATCCGCCGCCGACAGCAAGATCACGCCGAAGCACTTGGTCGAGTTGACCAAGCTCATCGCCGACGGAACGATCAGCGGAAAGATCGCCAAAAAGGTGTTCGCCGATGCCTACCAGACGGGCAAGATGCCGGGCGACCTGGTGAAAGAAAGTGGCGCAACACAAATTACTGATGATTCGGCAATTAAGCCGATAATAGTAGAAGTACTGGCCGCAAACCCCGAAGTGGTGGAGCGGTACAAGTCGGGTCAGCAAAGCGTCAAAGGATTCTTGGTCGGGCAAATCATGAAACAAAGCCAGGGCCGAGCCAATCCGGGAATCGTGAATAAGCTTCTCGACGAGCTATTGCAAGAGGTGTAAATTCGTGAGTCTCATCGTTGTCGCTGCCATCCTCGCCACTCAAGACAAGTTTCCTGACGTAGCGGACACTCATTGGGCTTACGATTCAGTCGCGGTTGTCGAGCAGCCGGTCCAAAACGTAACGCCTTCCAAGGCACGTCTCGATGAGATTTGGGATCACGTCGATAATCGCGTGACGGCACAGCTCGATCTCTGGTTCAACGATGGGTACTTCCCCAACGTCGTGTCGTTCCTCAAGGTGGAGTACGCCTATGACCCGGATAACGAAGACACGATGACGAACCTGGGGTGGATGCAAGAGAACATCGACCAGAAGGCCGATGCCGAAGCGACGTACAAGGATTACATCGCCAAGCACCCAGCCAACGCCGACGCATCGTACTCACTGGCCTTCATGTACTTCAACACCAACAAGGATTACGCTGGTGCGGTTCGAGTTCTCGAACCAACGCTCAAAAACAAGCCAAAGCCCAACAGCTACCGCATCCTCGCCAAAGCCTACGAAAAGATGGGCAAGCTTCATGATTCGCTGCGAGTCTACGAGTTGTATCTCAAGAACTATCCTGGCGATGGCGCAGCCGAAATGAACATCAAGCGCGTTAAAGCGAAGATTCAAGCTGGCGGGAAGTAATCGCCTTGCCGGATATAACCGTTCACGTTCAGCCGAAATCTTCTCAGAACAAAATCGAAGTTTCCGAAGTCGGAGTAAGAGTATGGGTAAGCGCGCCCCCAGTCGAGGGCGCTGCGAACGCAGCGGTTATGAAGCTGATCGCTAAGAAGGTGGGGGTCGCCAAGAGCAAAATCTGTCTCATAAGGGGCGAGTCTTCGCGTGAAAAGACTCTTAGAATTGATGGAATAACCGAAAAAGAAATGTATGAGCGTCTTTCGACGCCTTAAAATATGTAGAATCGCCATACAGCCGAGTACCGAACATGAGTGATGCCAATCGAACCCAAATGATGGGCGGTGGAAACCGAACCCAGATGCTAAACACCGATCCAAATCGGACCATGATGGCGGGCGCCCCGTCCATGGACCCGAACAAGACCATGATGGGCGTGGCACCGACGATCAACGCGACCGTGACGATCAAGCCTGTTCAATGCCCGGTGTGCAAAACGTTCAATCCCGTTGGCGTGATGTTCTGTGTCGACTGCGGCCTCATTTTTGATCGCGCATTGCCCGCCGACGCATTCGGCGCCCCGGCAGTTCAGCTTCCCATGCTCGTCGAGCAAAGCGGCCGCGAGCATCCCCTGCGACCGGGCGCGACGGTCATCGGACGAGAAGGCGATATCGCCCTCATGGATTCTCGAATCAGCCGACGACATGCCCAGATCACGAGTACGGACGGCGCGCTCACGGTTGAGGATCTCGGTTCCTCGAACGGCACGAGCGTGAACGGGCGAAAGCTCAGCGTGGGAGAAAAAGCGCCATTGGCTGGTGGCGAGAAGATTTCATTTGCCGGTTTGGAAGTTGCGGTCTCGCTTCCCGGTGCGGCCAGCGGCAATGCAACTCAGGCCTTCGCCGGTAACAAGACGGCGGCGATCACTTCAGCTCCAAGTAAGGTGACGGCTCCGGCAATTCTTACGTGGAACGGCCAAGAATTCCCACTCAAACTCGGCGTGAATACTTTCGGCCGAAAGGCGGACAACGATGTTGCCATAACTGACCCCTACATTTCTGGTCGACATGGCGTGATCGAAATCGCCGAGGACGGCATTTACATTACGGATACCGGCTCGACAAACGGTACGAACCTGAACGATAGCCGACTTGCCGTAAACATGCGAACTGTGATGACGGAAGAAGACACCATTAACATTGGTGCGATCAAGCTGAATATCAAGCGTGCGGTGACGGCTTAGGCCCGACATGGACGAAATTACTGCTGAATACGCTGTCGCCGACCTTCTGCCCCCGGCAGAATTACGGGCGCTGGCCAAAGTATCCATTGGAGCGAAGACCGACCTCGGCCGCGTTCGCGAGAACAACGAGGACAAGTTTGAGTTCTATGTTTCGGATGACGAAACAATCCTCGCCTCGCGAGGACAAGTCTTCGTGGTTTGCGACGGTATGGGCGGACACGCCGCTGGACAAATCGCTTCCGAGCTAGCCTGCAAAACCTTCATCGACGTGTACCTTAACCATCCGGCAGCGGACGTAAAGGAGGCTTTGGTCGAGGCGTTGCAAGCCGCCAACCGATACGTTTTCTTAGTCGCCAAATCAGTCCCTTCTCGGCGTGGCATGGGCACCACATTTACCGGCATGGTGCTTCTGCAGAACATGGGTTATGTCGTGCAGGTGGGCGATTCCCGGGCTTATCGGTTACGCAAAGGCGACCTAACCCAGCTCACCGAAGATCACACCTACATGAACGAGATGGTTCGTATGGGAGTGCTGACTCCGGAGCAAGCCGCCGTACATCCGCAGAAGCACGTTCTCACCCGAGCCGTTGGCGTCGAAGAGAATGTTGTTTGCGACGTATTTGAGTTCGAGATTCAAGAAGGCGATACATACTTCTTGTGTTCCGATGGCGTGCTTAACCACGTCGAGGACGACCAGATCGCTCAGATTCTTTCTTCGAACAGCCCCGCCGCCGCAGCGTGGAAGATGGTCGGCGCCGCCCTGTTGGGTGGTGGCAGCGACAACACCACGGCAATCGTGCTGCGAGTCGACGAGTTGAAGAAGTTTGACTTGCCGGACTAATC
>CAMFIS010000008.1 GCA_945952345.1 uncultured Fimbriimonas sp. | reverse complement strand
CGAGATCAGCCTCGGTCTCGTGGGCTCGGAGATGTGTATAAGAGACAGGGAGAAGGCATGCGCTTCATCGCCCGATCATTCAGGTTGCGAAGTGCCTCGCCAAACTTTTCCTGGCCCAAAACCGTGTCGGCCGTGCTGCCTCCAACTTTTTCCTCGTAGAGGTCCGACCATTTCTTGCGGCCCATCGCCACGATCTGTTCGGGAGTCTTGCCCAGGTAGTTGCCTCGATTCCACTGAATCGCGAAATAGCCTACGATGAGGGGAACGATTGTCATGCGTTACCATCTATCAACGCCAGGGACGCTCGTTACGTTCGGGAGATTTGGGATTTCTCGCGAATATCGGCGAGGAGTTTGTCGGTTGCTTCGTCGAGAAGCTCGTAGACGGCGTTGAACTCGGTCATATCGCCGTAATATGGATCTGGCACCTCCGCCTGCGATCCGGGATTCGACCATTCGAGCATCAGAGAAAGTTTGTCGTGGTTGGAGCTTTGCCAGTTCTTGAGGTCGCGAATGTTCGCGCCGTCCATGGCGATGATGTAATCGAATACTTGGAAGTCTTGGCTGCGAACCTGCCGAGCGCGGCTAAAAATATGGATGTTATTCTCGGCAAGAACCCGGATCGTCCGCGGATCCGGATTCTCACCGATATGCCAGTTGCCGGTGCCGGCCGAGTCGATAGTGATTTCTTCGGCGAGCCCCGCCTTCATGACCTTGGCTCGGAAGATCGACTCCGCCATCGGACTGCGACAGATGTTTCCGAGGCAGACGAACAGGACGGAGACTTTGGGCACTGAATAGTCTAGCGCAGCGGTCTATTTCTGCGCTCGCGTGCAGTTGTCCGAGCGAGCATCGTAGAACAAGGTCATGAAGAATGCTTTGATCACAGGCGCCAATAAAGGCATTGGATTGGAGACGGCTCGGCAATTGGGCCGGCTTGGATACAAGGTCTATATCGGGTCGCGAGATATTTCCCGGGGAGAAGCAGCGGAGAAAGAACTCACCTCGGAGGGAATTCAGGCGGAGTTCGTCCACCTCGACATGTCTGCGCCGTCGACGTTTCCGACTGTCGTAAACCACATCGAAGCGCTCGACGGGCATTTGGATGTGTTGGTGAACAATGCGGGCGTATTGCTGGACTACGGCGTTCGACCCTCCGACCTTTCACCCAGTGCGCTCAGGTCGACGTTTGATGTGAACTTCTTTGCTCAAGTGGAACTGACGTTGCTTCTATTGCCGCTTATTCGGAAATCTCCTGCCGGACGAATTGTGAATGTGAGCTCCGTACTTGGATCGTCAACCTTGCAAAGCGATCCATCCACTAAATTTGGTGATTGGGGAAGCTTAGCGTACGGTTCCAGCAAGGCGGCCCTCAACTCATTCACGGCGATTCTTTCGAAGGATCTCGCGGGGACGGCGATCAAGGTGAACTCGGCGCATCCGGGTTGGGTTAAGACCGAAATGGGCGGGCCCGGCGCACCCCTGACCCTTGAGAAGGGAGTGAAGACTTCAGTGTGGTTAGCAACTCTGCCCGACGATGGTCCGACGGGCGGTTTCTTCCACATGCAGGATCGACTGGCCTGGTAGCTGGGACCCGCCACGACCTAGAGGAGACCGAGGCTGACCTACGCATCCTCACAGAATATTTAGGTCCAAGACCAAGAGCTGTTCCTTTTTCGCTCGCTCCATTTCTGAAGAAGCGCATACAATAACAGAAGGGCAAAGGGGAGTTATGACGCATCGAGTATTCAGCATTTCTGCTATTGCCTTTGGACTTACGTTCAGCGGCTTTGCGCAACAGCACGACCAACCGCTAGTCAAATACCAAATGACTGAGGTTGAAAAGCTCGTCTTTGATAGAACTTGCAAGTTCTACGAACTCGTTAAGATGGGCGACCTGAAAGGAGCCGAAGAGCAACTTATCATTGCCGAAGGTCTGAAGCAGGACAAATTTCAGCTTCTCCGAGAAAGAAGTAGCTTGGATCTGATGAAAGGAGATCAGTTCAATGCCTACCGATCCATGAAGTTGTTCTTCGAAGGTGACCCGCTCGATAAGAATACAACTCGTGGTGTGGCCGGTGCCAACGATATGAGACCATGGTATTGGTACCTCACATCCAAATACGGTAGTCAAGCGAAAGCCGATAAGATCAGAACAGAATTGTTTGAAGTGACTCCGATTTCCATTCCCGGTAATTGCGAACGTTCAGACCCTAGGAAGTACTCGCAGGTTCCGCTTGCTCAAATGTACTTCTGGCTGGCAAACTGGGAAATGGGAAGGACTCACTGGTACTCCGCAGACAGGTACCTTCGGCTTGCAAAAAAGGCTGATCCATCGTTCAAAGCTCCGAAGGAGTATGACGACTGGTTAGATCCTTTCAGGAAGAACCCTGATGTTTTGAATGATAGAAAGGACTATCTCTTCCCGTCGCTCAACACATATGCTCCCACTTACGAGAACATTGGTCCACAGATTTCCAAGCTTGGAAAAGACGGGAAGATTCTCAGTAAGTTCTAGTCCTCTGAATTCCTGGAAGTTGGCAGTACTTGTGATGGATTCCGAGGCACACAACGAGCTTCTGGTATTGCATTGCCAAAACTGATGAGGGAGCGGAATCAGCCACGACCGTATTTGTTCAGAACACTCTGGATCATGTCGCACGGCTCTGGCTTCGCCAACTCGGCGCTCTTCATCGGATCAAAACGATAGTAGAAGCACTTTATGAGCAGGGCCTCGTACTTGGCGAGATCCTCCGGAGTATCGACCTTGGCGGCTTCGGCGATGGTTTGCAGTGCGCTGCCAACCGAGCCGATGTTGCCCGTATTCACTTTGCGGTCGAGGAAGATCGCCTTGCCCGCTTCGGAATGGACGAAATCGGAAAGCGGCCGCGTGACCTTGGTGTGGCCAAGATTAAAAGTCACCTTGTCATCCATCGGCCAATAGATCAGCTTTGCCGCGCGAAGCTGCAGCAGACGGAACGGGCGGAATTTACCCGCGCGCTGGAATGCAGCGATGAGTCGCTTATCTTTGATGACCTGCGTGTTTGCGTCGGGGCCAATCTTCTCGTCGCCCGAATCCATATCCAGGGCCACGATCTTCTCGTCCGGCGTGATGTCGATGCCGAAGCGATGGAAGTCTTTGTCAAAGTCCGTGGGCTGCTCGCGCTTGTACTGAATCATCGCGTGTCCGAGCGATCCGCCGCCTTCTTTCAATGAGGCGAATTGAATGAAACCGACCGAAATAAAGCCGGTGTCGTACGTGTTGATCGAATCGAAACCGCCCTCGAGGACGGAGACTGATTTGAAAACCTTGGCGTCAGAATCGTCGTATCCCGCTTCTTTGATGATCGAATCCAGTTCGGCCGGAGGCAGAGATTTGATCGCGTCGCCTTCGGAGTTCACTCCGTTATCGAATCGGTAGTAGGCGTAGCGCGGGCGCATGTCGACGTTGTCGCTGTAATTCAGCTTGATGTCGTCGAACATGACCGAAATCTTGTTGGGGCGAACGTTAGCGGCAAAAGCCGGAGGGGCGCCAAATCGCGCGATGAGATCGGCGCTGGCCGGATCGGGCTGAGCAACTTCGACTGGATATTTCGGGTCGCGGTGTTGCGCCTTGGCATTTAGCGTTTCGGCGGCACAAGCTGCGAGGTAACGGTCATAAGCGACCTTGGCGTTGATCCACTTTTCCCACGTCGCTTCTTCATCGTTCGAAGCGCCCGGAATCTGGGTCGGCGGAGTCTTTCCCTTGCCTCGGAGGTGGTTGTAATCCCACAGCCACTGCGAGCCTTGAGTGGTGAGGCGCACCACGTATTTGTCCGTCGGCGTGATCACGTATCGGCCCGGCTCAGACCACCACTGCCGAATCTGGTCCTTTTCTGCGTCGGTCCAATAAGGCGCGGTCTGGGCGCTCGCAACACTTGCGATTGCAACAACGAGTAGAGCAGCCAATCCCGGCTTAACCATGCTTACACCATTAGCTTCGCCTTTTCCAGGTTTGCCACGAACTCCTCAAGAGTCGATCGAACTTTCGTTGCGTCGTAAGACACGTTCTTTGGCGCTTTCTCGGGCGCATCGAACAAGACTTCGTGCAGCAATAGTTCCATCATCGTTTGCAAACGGCGAGCACCAATATTGTCGGTCGATTTATTGACTTGTTCAGCCATCCTGGCGATTTCATCGATCGCATCGGACGTGAACACCACGTCGACCCCTTCGACTTTAAGGAGACTCTGATACTGACGGATTAATGCGTTTTTAGGTTCGGTGAGGATTTTGCGGAAATCCTCCGAACTGAGTGATTCCAATTCCACTCGAATCGGAAGTCGACCCTGAAGCTCCGGAATGAGGTCGCTGGGCTTGGAAATGTGGAACGCGCCAGCAGCCACAAAGAGAATGTGCTCGGTTTTAACCGGCCCAAACTTGGTCTGAACCGTCGAGCCTTCGATGATCGGAAGCAGATCGCGCTGGACGCCTTCGCGACTGACGTCGGGCCCGCTGCCGCCGCTCTTGCCCGCGACCTTGTCGATCTCGTCGATGAAGATTATGCCGGTCTGTTCGGCTCGGATGACGGCTTCGCGGTGAACGCTGTGGCGGTCGATGAGCTTGCCCGCCTCTTCCTCGGCGAGGATGGTGAAGGCCTCAGCCACGGTGGCTTTGCGCATCACGCGCTTGTTGCCAAACGGATTGGTGAGCTGGTTCATGTCGAAGCCCATCTCTTCCATTCCGCCGGGAGTAAAAACTTGCATGAATGGGCTCGACGGTTCTTCGACATCGAACTCGATCATGTTGTCGCGGTAGCCGCCACGCTCGAGCTCAGCCCGAATTTGTTCTTTACGGGCTTGCTCGTCCGCCGCGCGCTTTTCCCAATCAATGATCTCGTCTTCGTCGGGATAGAACGTCGAGCTGCCGACTTCGGAGTCGAGAAGATCGACGATGCGGTCGAGGGCGTATCGCTCGGCATCGTCCTGGACCTGCTGCATCCGCTCTTTCTCCACAAGCCGAACTGCAGTCGCGACAAGCTCACGCACCATGGATTCGACGTCGCGGCCCACGTAACCGACCTCGGTGAACTTGGTTGCCTCGACCTTCACAAACGGAGCCCGGGCGAGCTGGGCCAAACGGCGGGCGATCTCGGTTTTGCCCACGCCGGTGGGGCCGATCATCAAAATATTCTTGGGTTGAACGTCGTCTCGCTCAGCCGGGGGAAGCTGCTGGCGTCGGTAGCGATTTCGCAAAGCAACGGCGACCGCACGCTTGGCGGCAGTCTGTCCGATGATGTATTTGTCGAGCTCATCGACGATTTGGCGGGGCGTCAACTCTTCGATGGGAGGAACGTTCACAACGTTCATTATGTCCGGTTTTGAATCTAAAGCCCCCTGTAAGGGCATTTTGTAGATTAAGTGAACGTTATTAACAAAGTTAACAGTCTGTTAATAATATATCGGTACGATCCCATCTCAATGAAGCGGGGATTGTTCTCTCTAGCGGCCTTGAGCCTTGTATGCGTCGGTTTTGCCTCGGACACTATTTTCGAGCCTGCCAAGTTTGAAGTTCCACGGAACATGCCGGTCCAGTCCAGTGCTCCAACCAAGAACTACGGCACTGTCGGTGGTCTTCTGCAGGAGCAGTTCTTCGGCACGGATCAAGCCACCAAGAATTCAGGATTCTTCCGAACTCGCCGGGCAAGGCTTATCTACAACTACGTCGGCGACGAGAAGACGACGGCCAAGTTGATGGTTGAATTTGCCAGCGGCAGCAACCAAACGACGGCCCAGGTTCGTGATGCCTATGTGCAGTACCGGCCGAACGGAACCAAGGAAGTATCCGGTCCAACCTTTATGATTGGTGCGCAGAACATGCCCCTCGGATATGAGATCAACTACTCGACCGCCAACATGCTTTGGCTCGAGCGGTCTGTATACGAGCAGACCTTCTTCAACTCGGAGGCCGGAAAAGGATTCCTGTACCAGAATGGCGACGCCAGTAACTATTGGTTCGTCGGCGCGTTCGATTCGCTGACGGTGAACGACCCGGAACAGGTCGACCAGACCACCAAGGGTGAAGTGCTCCCGGTCGGTGGTGTGCGTATGAAACACGGCGCGTTCGAAGGCGGACTCTCGGGAATGGCAGGCAAGCGACCATCTTACGTATCCGGCGCCGTCAACCTGGCATCGACGGATCGACGCTTCTTCTATGCCGATCTTCGATGGCACCCAGAGAATTCCAAGCTCGACGTGCGATCTGAGTACATGATCGGTAAAGACCGAGTGCCGTTGGCCGCAGCCGCAGGCGCGAATCCGACATCGGGTGGCCACGTCAATATCGACTATCACTTCACCCCCACGGATACGTTCATCGGGCGATACGAAATGTTCGACCGCAACACCGACGTCTCGGGCGATCTGCAAACTCTGTACGGATTGGCGTTCGCGAAGGAGCTTGCTTCAAATCTAAGGGTTACGCTTGGAACCGACTGGAACAAGAACCCGAACAATGCGGCCGGTCAGCGGTCGTACCGAACGATTACCTTCCGCGTTCAGCTTAAGTTTTAGGACTTGAGCCGCTGGTGGCGGCGAGTTGGGGCAAACTATAAGTGCAACTTATGGCTACCGCAACAATTCCCGCCACCGACCCTTTGAACTGGCAATCCGACGGCCGTGCCGTCCCAGAAGTCGTCAAAGGGAATACTTATCTCATTGGCGGAGAGATTCGTGAGTGGTCAGGGCAGACCAACGAAGTTCAATCCTGCCTCTTCTTCGACTGGAATGGGGGCATTGTCCGCCCCAAGCTGGGGCACGCTCCCGTGCTCGACGCGAACGAAGCTTTAGACGCTTTGAAAGCGGCCAAGTCCGCGTGGAACAACGGCCAAGGCAAATGGCCCTCCATGACCGTTCCTGCCCGCATCGAAGCGGTGGAAGGGTTCGTCGCTCGCATGAAGGCGGTTCGCGAAACTGTCGTCGAGCTCATCATGTGGGAGATCGGTAAGAACCTGCCGGACGCCCAAAAAGAATTCGATCGTACCGTTCAATACATCGAGGACACCATCCAAGCCCTGAAGGATTTGGATCGCCGCAACTCCGGGTTTAGCGTAGAGAAAGGCTTCCTTGCTCAGATCCGCCGTTCGCCGTTTGGTCCAACTTTATGCATGGGACCTTATAATTATCCGCTCAACGAGACGTTCACCACGCTCCTCCCGGCGATCATCATGGGCAACCCGGTGATCTCGAAACTTCCGCGTTTTGGGCAGCTGCTGAACACGCCCTTGCTCGAGGCTTTTCGCGATTCTTTCCCAGCTGGTGTCGTGAACATTATCAATGGCCGCGGAAACGAAATCATCCCGCCGATTCTGCAAGAGGGTGGCATCGAACTGCTCGCGTTCATTGGCTCCTCGAAGACGGCGGACCAGCTCAAGACGTACCACCCAAAACCCCACCGCTTGAAGTCAATCCTTTCGTTGGATGCGAAAAATCTCGCGGTTGTGCTGCCAGATGCGGATATGAAGGTGACGATCCCGCAGTTGATCGCAGGGACGCTTGGCTTCAACGGCCAGCGGTGTACGGCATTGAAGATTCTGTTTGTTCACAAGTCACGTGTGGATGAGGTCATCGAGGAGCTTTCTAAGGCGGTCGACGCATTGCCCGCCGGTTTGCCCTGGCGACCGGGCGTGATGCTCACGCCTCTGGCGGATCTGAAAGCAGCGACGTGGCTCCGAAGTCTAATCGACGAAGCGACCTCGATGGGCGCGAAGGTCATGAACCCCGGCGGTGGGGAAGTGATCGAGAACTTCATGAAGCCCGCGATCGTGTATCCGGTGACTCCGGAAATGCAGCTTCACGAAGTGGAACAGTTCGGTCCGATCATCCCGATTCGAGCCTACGAGGACATTTCGGAAGTGATGGAGTACGCAACGGCGACCCAGTTTGGCCAGCAGGTTTCCTTGTTTGGATACGATCCGAAGGTGATGGGGCCGCTCATCGACGCGATGGTGAACCAAGTTTCGCGTGTAAACCTAAACGTTCAGTGCCAGCGCGGCCCGGACACCTTCCCGTTCACGGGTCGAAAGGCGTCGGCAGAAGGGACGCTGTCGGTCTCGGATGCGCTGAAGCGCTTCTCGATTCGGACACTGGTGGCGACGGATTATTCGGAAGCGAATCGCGACTTGGTGAACTCGATTCTGGCCGCGAGAAGCAGCAACTTCTTGACGACAGATTTTCTGTTTTAGCCCTTGGGGGCGTGGGCTTCCAGCCCGCGTAGATAATCGCGGCCAAGATGGCCACGCCCCCAGAATCACTTCGGGAAGTTGGCGCGGAAGCAGTGGCAAATCGCGATCGCCAATGCGTCGGCTACGTCGTCTGGCTTCGGGTCTTCTTTGAGAGCCAACAATCGCCGAACCATAAACGTCACCTGCTTCTTATCCGCCGCGCCGGTTCCGACCACCGCTTGCTTAACTTCGGGCGGCGAGTATTCCGTCCACTGAATGCCCGTATCGGCGGCGGCAAGCAAAATTGTTCCGAGAGCCTTGGCGACGTCCATGCCCGTCGTGACGTTCTTGGTAAATAGCAGACGCTCGGTGACGAGGGCATCGGGCTGGTGCTTGGCGATGAGCTCGACCACGCCGTCGTGAATAATCTTCAACCGCTCGGGAATGAGGATCTTCGGCGTCTTGATCAGGCCGTAGTCGAGGCACTCGATCTTCGAGCCGACTTTGCGGACCACGCCGTAGCCTACGCGTTCAAGACCAGGATCGATTCCGAGTGTCAGCATTTAATTCGACCCCATGATTGAATCAATGTCCTTTGACGAATGAATAATCCTCTCGATAACGATCTCGTCTTCTACGCGGTAAAAAATAATGTAAGAACCAACAGGGTAGCTTCTCAGACCCTTGCTAAGTTCGTCACACGGAGTACCTGACAGAGGGTGACTTCGAATGATCATGAATTTAGCCGTGAATTTGGCGAGAGTTTCTTTTGCATATCGCTTGCTGCCGGCAGCAATGTAGTCATGAATATCGAGGATGTCGATCTTTGCGCGATCAGATATGCGCGCCTTCATTCGTACTTTGCCTTCAGCTCACGAAGGACTTCCTCAAGGTCGTGATACGGACCTTCCATCCCTTTTCGAATCTCCTCGCGAAGCGCTTCCAGTTTTGCTTGACGAGCATCTTCAGCTGCCTTCAGCATCCTCAGGCCATCCCGAACGACCTCCGATGCCGTGGCATATTCTCCTGAGTCGACCTTGGACGCGACAAACTTGTCGAGTTCCGGCGTAAGCGAAACGTTCATGAATAACAGTTTATGACATTTTTTGTTAATATGCCAACTAGATCCGCTTAAACAACCTCAGCAAGTCATCGTGTGTCAGCGTCGCCGTGATCGGGCGGCCATGCGGACAATGGTACGGATTCTCCGTCGTCGCCAAGTCCACCATCAACTTCTCCATTTCCGCGTGACTCAGCGGATCGCCCGCCTTCACCGCCATCTTGCACGACGACATAATCCAAATCTGCTCGCGGGTTGGAACCAGTTTGCGCGTCACCGAAGACTCCACCAGTTCGTCGATGAGGTCCTTGAGATACTTGATCGGATCCTTGCCCCGCAGCGCGGCGGGTATCGAGCGAACAACATATGCATCGCCGCCAAAGGACTCTAAGTCAAACCCAACCGAGCGAATCTCCTCCAACTTTTCTTCGAGAAGCAAAGCCGCTCGACGATCGAGATGCAGCGTCTGTGGCATTAACAAACTCTGCTTCTCAATCAGCGTCGATCGCTTGAGACCACAAAGATATTCATAAAGAATCCGCTCGTGCGCCACGTGCTGATCTACGATGACCAAGCCATGTTTGGTCTCGGCGATGATGAAAGTCTTCATTGCCTGCCCAATAATGCGAAGATCGTCGAGAAGCTGAATATAGGGCATCGCCTCGTTGGCGATTTTCGGAGCGACAAAGAATGGATCCAGCTGGGAAGAATTCACGCCAAGATCGGAAATGGTCGGCACTTGCTCCAAGGGCGTCACCGCCTGGGTCGGCAGAGGAGATTGCGCGTAGATCGACCAATCGGTTGGGGCCTGAGCTTGACGCAAAGCCTGGTTCGCCATTGCGATCTGCGCTGCGCTGGGCATCATGCCGTGCGCGAGCAAAGCTTCCCGAATACAGACTCGCAAGCCTTCGAACGCGATCCCTTCCTGCTGAAACCGAACCTCGCTCTTCGTGGGCGAGACATTGACGTCGATCCGCGACGGCTCGATCTCGATGTTCAAAGCAACCAAAGGGAAGCGGCGCTCGGGAGTGAGATCGCGAAACGCTTGGTCCAAAGCAATCGTCAGCGTCCGACTCTTCATTGGGCGTCCGTTGACATAGAGATATTGCAGATTACGGTTGGGCTTGGTGACGTGCGGTGGCGAGACGAACCCGACGATCCGAATCCCACCGAGTCGAGAATCAACCGGCACCAATGACCGAGCCGTGTCTCGACCCCAAATGTCCGAGATCGCCTCCAATTGATCGCCACTTCCCGAGGTCTGCAATACCCTCTGCCCGTTATGGGTGAGCCCAAACGCCACGGAAGGATACGCTAACGCATACTTCATCACGAAGTCAACCGCTTGCCCGACTTCGGTCGTGTCGCTCTTGAGGAACTTCAGCCGAACTGGTGTGTTGTAAAAAAGGTCTTCAACCCGAATTGTGGTTCCTTGAGGACCAGCCTCCGCGGTTTCGGGCAGAATCTGTCCGCCCTCAACCCGAACAACCGTACGCATGCCGTCGGCCGGTGCGGTGGAAATCGTCATCCGTGAAACCGAGCCAATCGACGGAATCGCCTCACCTCGAAAGCCGAGCGACATCACTTCGTTCAAGTCGTCCAAGCCACGAATCTTCGAGGTTGCATGCCTCTCCAAACAGAGACGAGCTTCCTCGGGCGTCATCCCGCTACCGTTATCGCTCACGCGGATGAGATCTCGCCCTGCGCTCTCGAGTTCAACATCTATTCGGGTCGCGCCCGCGTCGATGGCGTTCTCGACCAGCTCCTTTACGACGGCAGCCGGGCGCTCCACCACTTCGCCCGCCGCGATCTGGTTAATCGTGTGCGAGTCGAGAAGCTGAATGCGAGAATGAGAAAGGGATTGAATACCTTTCATTGTGAAAGAACGGGCGGTGAAAACCAACATTTAGGACTCTTTTGGCTCTCGAAAACCGTATGATAGGGAATCATGCGTATCCGGACCGCATTTGCACTTGTTTCCGCGTTGGCGATCTCAGCTTTTGCCGCCGCAGACAAGATTTTAACCATTGGCGATAATGCCCCCGAATTCAAAGTTGCAGGTTTCGTGAAAGGCGAAAAGATCGGCAAGATTGAAAAAGGAAAGACCTACGTCGTCGAATTTTGGGCGACCTGGTGTGGACCCTGCATTCAACAGATGCCTCACCTGAGCGAGATGGCTGAAAAGTTCAAAGACAAAGTGAACGTGGTCAGCGTCAACTGCTACGACTGTCGCACCAAAGACCCGAAGGTTAAGGAGGATTTCGACGTCCACACCAAGCGCGTTTCCGAGTGGGTAAAGAACAACGACAAGAACATGCGCTACAACATCGTGCTCGATGATCAGAACGACACGATTGGTAAGAATTGGATGACGCCTGCGGGGCAGAATGGAATTCCTTGCGCCTTCATCGTGAACGACGAAGGCAAGATTGCCTGGATCGGCCACCCGGCAAACATGGAGGATCCGCTGACTCAGGTTTCCAACCACACGTGGGACCTGCAAGCGTTCAAGACCAAGTTTGATGCTGGCATGGCCGCCCAAAGAGCTGCCGATGAAGCCCGAGCCAAGCTCGCCATGCAAGTCAAGGCTGGCGATCAAGCTGCTGTAGATGCCTACATCGATGGAAGCAAGAACAAGATGCAGGGCTTCTTTGACATCATCAATGCGGGTCTGCAAGCGAATCCTGAGTTCGTATATCAGAACATCGTGAAGTACGAGCCAAAGATCGCGATTCCAGGCGCTACCTGGTGCTCGCTGGCCGGTGCGCTCGCTCCCAACCTCAAGGGTGACAGCAAAGCAGGAATGCTCAAGATTTCGGAGAAGTACGCCAACGCAGCCGATCCGAAGGTCGCAGCTTTGATCTACGCTTACCACGCTCGAGCCTTGGCCACCAGCGGTGACAAAGATGCCGCTGGCCCTTGGGTCGAAAAGGCGAAAGCCGCACTCGATACCTACGAGCCCGCAACCCGAAAGGACGCGATTGGCAAGATGATCGAAGAAGTTGCCAAACTCCTGAAAGGCAACTAAGTCAAAACATGGAAAAACCCCATCCGAGGGCAGCCTCGGGTGGGGTTCTTTTGTTTTGAGAACCTGGTAATTTCACCACCTGTTAATTCCACTACCTGGTGGAACAACTGTCCTGAGGGTTTTAGGGCGAAATGTTTACGATAATCGGCGTGGTGGTGGTTCTTGTTGCCGTCATTGTGGGCTACATCATGCACCACGGCAACATGAGCGTGCTCATCCAGATCAACGAGATCATCATTCTCGTTGGTGCAGGATTCGGTTCGCTGATGGCCGGCCACGGAATGGCGGGCGTGAAAGGCGCCATCCAAGGATCGCTGGGCATTATGAAGCCCGATCCTTATACCAAGGACGCTTTTACCGACTTGTTGAAGATGATGTACCAACTCTTCAACGTCGCCCGAAAGGAAGGTTTGCTTGGGTTGGAAAAGCACATCGAGGAACCGGCGAAGTCGGAGATCCTTGGGAAGTATCCGACCTTCATCAATAACCACCATGCGTCAGACTTCTTCTGCGATACGCTGAAGGTGATTCTTTCCGGCTCAGTTGGCCCCCATGATTTAAGCGAGATGATGGAACTCGACCTTGAGGTCGCCCATCATCATGCGATGCTGCCCGCACAAGCAATTCAGACGACTTCGGACGCGATGCCTGGATTCGGAATCGTCGCGGCGGTTCTTGGCGTTATCATCACGATGGGCAAGATCGGCGGCGAGGCGGCCGCGATCGGTGAGTCCGTTGCCGCAGCCCTTGTCGGAACGTTTATGGGAATTCTTATCGCGTACGGCATACTGTCTCCGTTGTCCAAAGCAATGGAGTTGCGGCTTCAGAGTGAAGGCATGTACATGAACTGTATGCGCCACGCCCTGTTCAGCTTCGCTCGAGGCGAGGCTCCGATCACCTGTGTCGAATTCGCTCGTCGAAATATCGAACCGACCGTCCGACCCGGATTCACTGAAATGGAGAATGCGGTGAAGGAGAAGGCGGCCTAGCCATTAGCCACTAGCCACGAGCCATTAGCCACTAGCAAGATAAGCAAGAGTGGTATGACCGAGGGCTAATCGCTAATCGCTAATCGCTAGAGGCTAGAGGCTAAAGAATGGCAAACGATTCAATCATCATCAAAAAGAAAAAAGTGGTCGGCCACGGCGGCCACCACGGCGGCTCGTGGAAGGTTGCCTACGCGGACTTCGTTACCGCTATGATGGCCTTCTTCATGGTCTTGTGGATCATGGGTCTATCCGACGACACGAAGGCATCGATTCAAGGATATTTCAACGATCCGGCCGGATTCATGAAGAATCCTCCGCACACCAAAGAGGTCATCAAGATGGTCGGCAATTCCACGGCTCGTCCCGACCGGACCAAGCCGCAAGGAAATGGAACGAGTCCATCGGACGGTATCGATGGCATTCGTAAAGACGACGATGCGGAACGCAAAGCTATTCAAGACGCGGTCAAAGAGCGGACCGGCGCGTTCCCAACCATGAAGAATATCGAGGTTTCAAGCACGCAGGAAGGAATCCAGATCGAGTTTATGGAAGACGTGGAGAGTGTTTTCTTCGAGACTGGCAGCGCGACGATCAGTCCTCTCGGTAAAAAGGTCATTAAGAGCATCGAACCGCTCTTGAGCTACACCGGTCGTTACATCGTGTTGGAGGGCCACACGGATCGGCAAGCCTACGCCGGAAAGGAGTACACGAACTGGGAACTCAGTACCCAACGAGCCAGCGCCTTTCGCAAGGAATTGGCTCTGGATGGAATTCCGGAGAAGAGATTTAAAGAGGTTCGTGGCTTTGCCGATACCCGGCTGAAGTTCCCCGGCAAGCCCTACGCGCCGGGCAACCGACGAGTGGCGCTGCTCCTACCCTGGGGCAAGACGGCGGCGCCGCCAAACGCGAAGTTCATGAGCAACGCGAAAACGCGAGCGTCCATTGGGTTCGGCGGAGACAAGCCGATCAACCTGCTCGCTCCGACTGCTCAAGGTCCGCATTTATAGTCGCGCCTTTTCCTTCCTCTGTCCCGTCTGGACTCAGGAAGGAAACTTTCAATGGCGGAACTTTGCGGAAATCTATGGGAACATAACCTTGCGCGAATTGTCATTGTGGACGTCACGGATGACTATCGGCTGATGCAGCCACCTCTCCCCAGCGACTTTTATCCGGTGCTGAAGGAGACCTACATGCCCAAGTACAAATTGATCGACCGGCTGCCAGCTGCAGAGTTGGTCACCGGCTACTTGTACGACTGGCACGAGTCGCCCGAGAACGACCATGATGTTTGGTATGTGGGTGTGGTCCTCGAAGAGTTGGCGAACGAACTTTTGGCGAATACCATTCACGCTTAGGTGTTCTTACTAGCTAGTATAGTTGCGTGCATTTTAATGCATATTGAGCTATTTTGCCTGCATTATTTCCAGGTTTTCATAAAATTTGCGCGTAAATTGCCCAGCTAGGTGAAGTACGGGTTTACAATCGGTTCTGTTTGAGGGAACCCATGAAGAACCCAGTGAAAATTACTTTAGTATTAGGCTTGCTTGGCGGCGCAGTTGCGGCCCAGGCGCAGACCGTCTGGAGCAACAGCTTTGCTCCTGGCGACTATTTCACCAACCCCGGCTCCAGCGCGGCTAACCAAATGGTTACCAACGTCGGCGGCGGCGGACCCGAAAAGGTCACCTACCGAGAAACCAAGAATAACGGAACGGTTGGAATCAACACAAACCTCCCGCAGAGCGGCAACGGTTCGGTTTGGTTTGCGACCAACGGCACGGCTGGCGGCAAAGCTGAAATCGCGATGAGTACCGGCTTTACTGGCGCTGGCGATTCTGCTGGCAGTCTGGGATCGTTCGACTCGCTGTCGGCATTCGGCGCAGACCTCTACACGGCCCTCTCGCCGGATAGCGGTAACCAGGCTCCAATCTTGCGGCTCGAGCTCTTCAGCGCGGCAGCCGGTAACAAGTACGGCCAGTTGATCTTTGACACCGCTTGGAGTCCGGGCCATTTCGGCACGTTCAACTACAATCAGTGGAACACGGTCGATATCTTCAATAACGCTTCGAGCATGTGGCTCCGAGGATCGAGCGATCTGAATACGCTCTATGATCCAGGCGCAGGAACGAACCATGAGCGAACCTTCGCCGATTGGAAGAGCATTCTCTCGGGTCAAGGTTATCAAGTTATCAGCGTGAACGCAGGTATTGGCTCGTTCAATGGCACCTTCCAGGGCGGAATGGATAACCTCCAGATCGGCTTTGGCGGCAACAACAAGACGTTCAACTTCGAAGCGGTTCCCGAACCGACGTCGATGTGTGCCCTTGGCCTCGGCGCCCTGGCGATGATTCGCAAGCGACGCGCGAAGAAGTAGTCGCCCCACGACAACCAATTCACCTAAAAAGACCTTACGGGGATGGCGATTGCCATCCTCTTTTGGCATCAAAATTGCTCAAAATTGAGCTTGATGAGCCTTCGCGTCATGACCTTCAATATCCGCAACGGCATGGCCGAGGATGGACCGAACCACTGGGCGAAGCGCAAGGAACTGACGGCAGAGACAATCCGCAACGCCAACTGTGACCTTATTGGATTGCAGGAAGTCTTCGACTTTCAACTTGAATACTTGCTGTCCGAACTGCCGGAGTATGACCATTACTCTGTGGGGCGAGAGGATGGCGAGCACGCGGGCGAGCAGTGTTCTATTTTGTGGCGGCGCGGACTTTTTACTCTCAAGGCGAAGGGCACATTTTGGCTGTCGAATCAGCCCACCGTCCCAAACTCGATGACCTGGGGGAACCGCATTACTCGAATCTGCTCGTGGGTGGAATTTGAAGATGGACTGACGTTCATGAACACCCACTGGGACCACGAGAGTGTTCCATCTCGCGTGGCGAGCGCAAACCTGGTTCTTAGGGGATTGCCTGCGTCCAAGTGGATCTTGGTTGGGGACTTTAATTCCGAACCGGATTGGAAGGAAATGATTCCCTTGGCTCGGGCCGAAGGCGCCCAATTCGTCACGGCGGGCAACCGAGTGGCGACGTTTCACGACTTCGTCGGCGGGACGATCGGCGACCACATCGATCACATTTTTGCTTCAAAGGACTTGGTGGCATCGGACGTTCAAGTGTTAGTCTCGCCTCGAGGATCGGTCTATCCCAGCGATCACTATCCCGTCATTTGTCGCTTTGAGTCCTAATCCGGCTTTGGCTCTATGTCAAACTTATGGCACGAGAACCAAAGATGCCGATCGTATCCATCAACATTCCCCAAATTGGTGAGGGCCTGCAAGAGGCTCGTGTCGTGGCGTTCCTGAAGAAGCCAGGCGACAAGGTGAGGCGGGATGAGCCGATCTACCAGATGGAGACGGACAAGGCGGTCATGGATGTGGAGTCGCCAGTCGACGGCGTATTGGTTTCTTGGTCGGCAAAGGTTGACGATATCGTTCTGATTGGAGCGGAGATTGCCAAGTTTGAGACGGGTCCTGGCTCTGGGCCCAGCGCACAGAGCGCAGAGGCGCAGCCCCTCACCCCCGAGCCCCCACTCCCCAAAGGCGGCGAGGGGGAGAGTATCGCATCCCTCTTCGTTCCTCAAATAGGCGAGGGGCTGCAGGAGGCTCGCATCGTCGCCTTTCTCAAGAACCCCGGCAATGAGATCAAACGAGACGATCCGATTTATCAGATGGAGACCGACAAGGCGGTCATGGATGTTGAGTCGCCGTACGCCGGGACGCTGATCGAGTGGACCGCGAAGGTGGACGACGTGGTTCCGATTGGAGCTGAGGTTGGACGAATGAAGGTTGGTGCCGGGACGTCGGTGCAGAGTGCTCCGAGCCATGGGGCGGCCACCTCGCAACCGGCCTCGGTCGGCACAAACTTCCTCACCCCTAACCCCTCTCCCCAAAGGAGCGAGGGGAACGTTCGACTGCAAGGCATTCCGCCGAGATCGAGGGCTTACGCCAAAGAGAAAGGCATCTCTCCAGAAACCCTTGTCGGAATTCCGTTCCCGGGTAGCAAGCTGATGCCTGCTGACATCGACGTGTTCCTCGCCGGTGGAGGGACGCCAAACGTGGTCGGCAAGGCGCAAGTCTCGGCAAGCGGAATCAAGTACACCGAACGCCAAATGCCGGGCAAGCAGCGAGTTCTTAACAGCCGCATGGTGCGCTCGAACGCGCTCGTTGTTCCCGGAACCATGACGGTGGTCACCAAGTGGGGCCCGATCGAGGAAGAGCGAGCGAAGCTGAAAGCCGGTGGCGGCAAGTTCCAGCCGAGTGGCTTCACGATGTTCGCCTATGCAGTGACGAAGGCGATGGCCGAATTTCCAGCGTTCCGCAGCAGTCTTGCCGGTGACGACACGATCCGCACTTACGACTTCGTATCGTTGGGAATCGCGGTTTCGCTGCCGGGAGACGAACTCGTGATCGCGGTGGTAGACAGCGCCGACACGTTCGATTGGAAGGACTTTGCCACGGCAACCCGAGACCGAATCGACTTGGCTCGAAGCGGAAAGGATCAAGCCCATGAGGCCGTGACCGTCTCGCTGACCAATATGCAAGCATTTGGTTTGCGCGACGCGATTCCGGTAGTCGTAGCTCCGAGCATGGCCACCATCTTCCTCGGCGAAACCTTCAGAGACATCGACGAAGCCGGCCGCCTCCAGAAGGTCGTGAACGTGACCATGACCTTCGATCACCGACTCTGCAACGGCGTTGGTGCCGCCGAGTTCCTGAATAAGGTGAAGGAGTACGTCGAAAACATCGGAGCTATCCTGGCATGAGGCCGCTGATTGGGATCACCGTCGACGCAGAGTTTGATGACTCCAACGACCGGTCGAACGGCAAACTAATGCTGAACTGGAATTACGCATCTCGCGTTGCCGAGGCATGCGGAAACCCAATCTTGATTTCCCCATTGACCGATCTCGAATGGGCTGCGAAGAGTATCGATGGCTGGCTCATCCCGGGCGGAGCGGACATGGACGCGCGCCATTTTGGTGAGGAAAACCACCCCAAAGCTGAACTGATGAACCCGAAGCGCTGGGAGATGGAGGATCGACTTTTTTCTCTCATCGACCCTGAATTGCCAACGCTGGGCATTTGCTACGGTTGCCAATTTATCAACGTGAAGCGAGGCGGAAGTTTGATACAGCATCTGCCCGACGTGGTCGAAAACGATGAGCACACCGGCGGAACCCTCCAGCCGTACGAACTGGTCGGCGCTTCCAAACTGAGTACCTTCGCGGGAACTGAGCGGGTAGAAGGGAAGAGCTACCACCACCAAGCCGTCGCCAGAGTGGGGTCCGGACTTGCGGTCGTCGCCAAGCATGACGACGGAACAGTGGAAGCGATCGAAGATGCCAGCAAACCGTTTTTTGTAGGAGTCCAGTGGCACCCGGAAAGGACGCCGGAAGACGCAGCAACGCAAAACCTTTTCCGCTCATTCGTCGAGGCGGCCAGAGAATACATGGAGTCGAAACGATGAAGTATTACCTGGGCGGGGAAGCCATCGAGTTCGATCAAACATTCGATGTGGCCCGCCTGCCCGACCGGTTGCAGGTTCACACTCCCAACGGTTCGTTCTCCGCGCTCGCCATCCGCGACGGAGATTCAATTCTCATTTCCTACCGAGGCAACCAATATCGACTAGATACCCGGCCGACGAGATCGCGCTCCGGCGGAGCCACCAAGAGTGGCGAATATCGAGCGCCGATGCCGGGCCAGGTTGTGGATGTACTCGTACAAGAAGGCGAAGAAGTATCGGCCGGCCAAAAGATTCTCGTGCTCGAAGCGATGAAGACTCAGCAGCCGTTCAATGCGCCTTTCGATGGCGTGGTAACCAAACTTTCGGCAACGAAAGGTCAACAGGTGACGAGCGATGAGTTACTCGCTGTCGTAGAACCAAAAGGCAATGGCTGACATTCGAATTGTAGAAGTTTCGCCACGAGATGGTTTACAGAACGAGGCCATCGCCGTGCCCACGGAACAGAAAGCCCAGCTCATCGCCAACCTCCTCAAGGCAGGTCTTAAGGAGATCGAAGTAAGCAGTTTCGTCTCGCCCAAGTGGGTTCCACAACTCGGCGATGTGGAAGATCTCTGGCCGATGCTGCCCCCCGGCGGCATCTACTCGACCCTGGTTCCGAACGAAAAAGGACTCGAAAGAGCCCAAGCATTGGGCGTCGAAAGGATCGCCCTGTTCACCGCCGCCAGCGACGCCTTTACCCAAAAGAACATCAACATGACGGTCGAGCAATCGCTCGAAGTCTTCGCCAGGATTCGATCCAACTTCAAGGGCTTTGTGCGGGGCTACGTCAGCACTATTTTCGAATGTCCGTACGCTGGTCGAATCGAGCCGTCAAGAGTGAGAGAAGTCATCGACCGTCTCCTTGAGATCGGCGTCGACGAAATATCCCTCGGCGACACGATCGGCGTGGGTGTCCCACAAGAAGTCAAACAGCTCCACACAGAACTCAGCGGCCTGGATCAGAGCAAGATCGTCTGGCACTTCCACGACACCCGGGGAACCGCCATCGCCAACGTGGCCGCAGCCCTCGACCTCGGATACAATAGCTTCGACTCCAGCGCGGCCGGCCTGGGCGGATGCCCATACGCCAAGGGCGCGGGTGGAAATCTCGCTACGGAGGATTTGGTGTATTTTGCCGAGCGGTCGGGTCTGTCGACAGGAGTTGATTTGAATCTGCTGGCCCAGGCGAGTTTGCCGATTCTGACGACCTTGCAGAAACCGCCGACGGCGAAGGCGCAACTGGCGGCTTTGGCTTCCTCGTAGCCAGGAATCCCAGCACGCCTGCGATGATGACGAGCAGTACCACTGTCGACGCCCACTCGTCCTTGCTCAGTTTGAATTCCTTTCGGTTTACCAGCAAGGTAACCAACCCAATTGGCACCAACGCGGGCAAGTTCCATCCCGTGAACAAGACGACCAACATGTATAAGATAAGGGCCGGAATCATCCACAGAAGCGTCTCCCGTGGACGCATCTGAAACCGGAACATGGCGAGGAAAAACGCGCCGAGGAAGACCAGGTCGGCTGGTCCGACATAGGCCGCCGTGGCTGCCACCGCGTTGGCAATATTCTGCGACGACGAAGATACCTTGGGAATGGCCAGCGCCATTTTCTGGAAGACACTTGGGTCGGCTTTCAGCGATTGTTGGACGAATCCTTTCGGAGCCAGAACCAGGAACATGTCGTACCCAATGAGGAACATTCCGACCGGGATAAGAATGTTCTTCTCGCGGAGCAGGCTCGCAATGAGTGCCCCGAGGCCGACGCACCAGACCATAAGGCCGGTGCTGTTCAGGATGCCGACGCCGATCGCTCCAAGTCCCGACTTTCCGGCCAAGGGCGCAAGGACGAAGATCGCCATCACCTGGAGAAAGACGCCGGATAGGAGGAAGAGAAGGGCTGGCTTTGGGCCCGGAGTCTCGGACATCGCCCGATAGATCGCGTAAACGGTGAGGCAAAATGTGCCAACAAGAATGACAAAGTTAACGGCAGTCTGTGCGGCGTTCGGAACCGGGATAAAGGGAATGACGGCTCGTATGGCGCCCATCGCGACCAGGATGATGGCGAAGTCCCGGTAGCCGACCTTAGTTTGCGTAGCTTCTTGTCTGGGATACAAGCGAAATTTCTCCTCCGTCGATGGCCCGTCGATAGACCTCCAGCACTCGGTCGCACATGGCTTCGGGCGTATTTTGCCTCGCCGTTTTTTCTGCGCCTCGGCAAAGTTGTTCGTAAAGTGCCTCGTTGGCGAGGACGTCGACGATAGTTTCGGCCATCTCGACCGGATCGTTCTTCGTCGCAAACCCGTTTTCGCCCTCGACGATCGACTCGCTCGCCCCGCCGCCATCGACGGCAACCGCGGGAATCCCATATTGCATGGCTTCGCTCAGCACCAATCCTTGAGTTTCGGTCACGCTGGCGAACGTAAACAGGTCGGCCGCCGCATAATACTTGTCGACTTCCTGACGAGGTACCGAGCCAACGAAGCGCACTTTGTCCCCAATCCCCAACCGAGAAGAGACCGCGAGGCATTCCTCGCGGTGGGGGCCATCGCCCACGATCCACATTCGGGCGCGAGGGTCTTGCTCGGTCACCAGCTTGGCGGTCTCCAGCAGCGTCTCCATGTTTTTTTCCTTCGCGAGTCGTCCCACGTAAAGTAACACGCGTTGGTCGAGCGAAATGCCCAACATTTGGCGAGCCTCAGCACGAGGAATCATTTGGGGCCTGGGAGTTCCTGTGGGAATGACGGTAATGGGGCTCTCGACGCCATGACGCAGAAGCCAACGCTTGGCAACCTCGCTCGGGGTGATCACCTCGTTCGCGCTGTTGTAATAGAAGTTGGTGTGCTTGGCCACACGAAAGCGAAGATAGCGACGAGGCAGTGCCGACATGTAGTGCGTATACCGGTCGTAAAGGGTGTGGTAAGTCGAGACCAGGGGAATCTCGTGCGATTCGGCCCACCGCATGCCAACGAATCCAACAATGAAGGGTGTGTGGGTATGGATGATATCGAAGTGGTTTTGGCGAAATCGTCGTAGCTTTCTCCAGTACGGCGGATAAGCGATCGGGTGCCCTTTGGCCCACGGCGTCTCGATGGCGCGGAATCGAATGGTGTTGGGGTCGCTCTCCGTGTAGCCCGGAAAGCGTGGGGCGAACATATACACCTGGTGCCCCTTGTTGCGGAGTTCTTGAACGAGCAGATCGATGCTGATGCTGACGCCATTGCGCATTGGCAATACACTGTCAGAGAACATGGCAATGCGGAGAGGTTTCAAGACTCTCGCATTAGTCTACGCTATCCTTCTGGGAACCGACCGTGGGTCTCGACAAACGTCACGAGGTCGCTGAGCAGAAACCTTCGCTGACCACCGGCAGTGCGATGGTGGGTCAGCCAGCCACGGTTGGTGTATCGGCGGACCGTCGTTGGGCATACGCCCAGGAGTCGGCTGACTTCCTCAAGGGTGAGCTGGGGATCGAGCAAACGCTTGATAAGTTCTTGCCGCGTTTCTTTGAATTCGCCACGATAGTAGTTGGAGGTCACTCCATCGTCGTACAACGAAGCGAGGAACGTGACGCTGTTGGGAATCTTTTTCCAGATGAATTGCAGGTCAGGATCGACGGCGTTCGAAACGACCACGTTGGCCTTTCGACGGGGACGGGGCGCACTCATTTCCGTCTTACGGAACTTGCCTCGCGGCAGCTTCACTTGACCCGCTACGTACTTCTTAATGCTGGGAAGGTCCTTCTCATTCGATTCCTTCGAATGATCGAGAAAGGCACTTTCAATGTATTGAAGAGGATCAAATGTTTTCTTCATTCTGGTTCCCTATCGTGTGTTAGTCCGAGTTATTTTGAGTTGAGAAGGAGCATCGAATCTCCGAAACTGAGGAATCGGTAGCGGTGTTCGATCGCGCTGCGATAGGCCTCCAAGATTCGTTCTTGAGTTGCCAAAGCGCTGATCATGAGCAGCATGGTCGTCTTGGGAAAATGGAAGTTGGTGAACATCCCATCCACAACCTGAAATTGATACCCAGGTGTAATAAACATCCTTGACTCCATAACCCCCGACGTGACCTTCCCCAAACCATCGGCGAACGATTCGAGCGTACGCACCGCAGTGGTACCCACAGCAATCACTCGGCCTTTGGCCTTATTGATGAGAACGGCGGTCTCTGGGTTTATCTCACACATTTCGCCATGCATTTTATGATGGGACACATCATCGACCTGAATTGGACGAAATGTGTCGATCCCAACATGTAATGTAACGTATCCGATTTGTATACCTTTTTTGCCTAATTCTTGAAGGATTTCTTCTGTAAAGTGGAGGCCTGCGGTGGGTGCGGCAGCGCTTCCGGGCGTGTGCGAAAACACGGTTTGGTACCGTTCAGGGTCGTCAAGCGTTTCCGTGATATATGGCGGAAGGGGCATGTGCCCAGCATTCGAAAGCGCTTGGGCGAGATCCGGCCCTGTTGTGGTGAAGTGCACAATCCGGATGGCCTCGTCGCCGCCAGGCTGTACCGTTCCCATCAGTCCTTCGCCAACCATAAAGACTGTTCCTGGTTTTAGTCGTTTAGCTGGTTTGAGGAGACATTCGTAATCTCCGCCGCCAAGGTCTTTCAACACCAGCGCTTCGACCACTCCGCCGGTCGACTTTTGTCCGATCAGCCGCCAGGAGTTGACGCGTGTGTTGTTGAGGATCAGAACATCGCCGGACTCCAAGATGTCGACAACATCGCGAAAAGATCGGTGATGAATTGCGCCGGTCGCGGGTTCGAGGTGGAGAAGGCGAGACGCGGCCCGGTCCGGCAACGGAGTCTGGGCGATGAGCTCTTCAGGAAGGTCGTAGTCGAAATCGCTCAGTCGTACCAGGAGAAAGCCTCCTCAAGCTGAGTGAGCGATGAGATCACGGGCTTATCTGGCTGGGCGGCCGCGCGGTCGATCAATGCCACCGGAATTCCCATGTCCTGCGCTCCTTGCAAATCGTCGATCGGATCATCGCCGACGTGAAAAACCTCGCCCGGTGAAACCCCGAAATGATTAAGCGCAACTTGGAAGAAGCCAGGATTTGGCTTTTCAACACCTTCTTCCAGCGAGGCAAATATCGCGTCGAAGTAGGGTGTGAGCCCATGCGCCTGAGCGCATCGATGCAATGAGTGATCCCAATTTGAGAGGATGGCCAGTTTGGTCCCTTTCAACCGAAGGCCTTCGAGAACGGGAATGACGTCGTCGAACCGGCGGAAGGTCGATGATGGCAATTCGAACAATTCTCGTTCGCCAATGAGGTGAAGATCGAGCGCATTGTCCCGCGATAACTCCATCGCATTCAGCCAATCCTGGACTTGGGCCACCCAAAAAGAACGCCACGCTTCAAACGAGCGCATTTGGTTGACCCGCCAAAACTCGGGCATCTTCGGCATCAAAAGTTTCAAATAGATATCGCCGGCATTGTCAGGCAGAATCAGCCCGGCCATTGTTCCGCAACGAACAGCGAAGGTGTGAGGCTGCCAATCCGTCCACAACAACGTATTGGCACAATCGAACGTGACGAGCTTGGGCGTCAACGCTGAAACCTCGAAACGAGCCAGCCGATGAACGTTAAAATGATCGAGGCCAGGATCATAGTTGTGATGGGAATGTAAATACCGAGGCCATTTCGTTCGTAGACAATATCACCGGGCAATCTTCCGATGCGAAAAGGAAGCCGACCCGAAAATGTTAACAGGAGTCCCACCGCAAAGAGAATGATGCCTAAAACCATCAAAAGCTTGCCGGTTGATTCCATAATCAAGAAGACCTATTTTTCAGTATGGGCGCAACCCGAATGGGATTTGCTCGTACTTGATAGCAATTACAATCGTCCTAACAGACGAAAAGGGAAAAGATGAAAGCTCTCAAATTCACGGGTATCGCGCTTCTGCTCACGGCGGCCACAGCCTACGCGGTCGATGGTGTTGTACTCAAATACGTTTTTAAGAAAGACAGTGTCACCAAGATGAGAATGAAGGGTACGTTCGACCTCCAAGGTACGGAAGTCAGCGTGACCATGCTCAATCAAAGCAAGGTGAAAGAGATCGCCGAAGACGGCACGGTAACCACCGAAGACGGCGTCATCGAAGGTAAAGCCGTTGTTCAAGGCACCGAGATTCCGATCGAGGGTCAGCCTGCGATGGTGATCGTGTTGAAGCCAAACGGCGAGATCAAAGAGATCCGCGGTGACAATATCGACGAAAAGACCTACCGAATGCAGAACCTGATGTCGTTCATTCCTCCGACCGATGCGGTTAAGGTCGGCTCGACCTGGGATCGAACGATTGCGGCGAACAAGGACACGAAAGCAGTTGGCGTAAAGTCGACTTACAAGATTGTTGGCGAAGAGAAGATCGACGGCGACGATGCTTTCAAGATCGAATTCAAGACGGCCGAAACCGAAGGCGATACGCCGGCAAGCTCCGAAGGAACCGTTTGGATTTCTAAGGCAGATTGCGGTCTCATCAAGTCCGTTTCCAAGTGGACCAACGTTCCGGTTCCAGCGGCTCCGGTCGCTCTGTCCGGCTCGATGACCACCGAGCGAGTTAAGTAAGTTCTCCGAACTTAATCGATGATAAGGGAGGCGAAATTCGCCTCCCTTCTTTGCTTATCCGTGAACTAATTTCGCCGAGCACGGTTAAGATTATTAGTCGTGATTCGAATCTTGCTTGCCTTAGCCATGCTCAGCCCCGTCTTGAGTGAGATTCCGATATCGCGGGCTCTCAAGGAAGGGGAGTCCTACAAGCTGAAAACGCTGATCAGCTTCCAGATCGGCGACAAGAAGACCATTTGGGACGTGACCGCCGAACACAAGTGCGTCGAAGTAAACAGCCACGGCATTCAAGACATCGAAGAGACGTACACGGACGGCACTCGACAGGTGAATGGCGGCGAGAAAGAGTCCGCCAAGGGTGAAGTGCTTGGATATCGGCAAAACTCCTTTGGTCAACGCTTCGACGAAGAGGAAGACAAGGCAACTTTACAGTCGGATCCGCTCGCCTTCTTCATGCAGGAGGTTCACATGAAGCTGAAGGATCATACCGTCGTGGTTGGCGAAACCTGGAACGACAAGACCGCGAATACCGAATACAAAGTTACAGCCGGGCAGATCAAGAAGTTCAACGGTGAGGAGTGCATTCAGGTCACCCGCAAGGGAACTTTCACGAATGGCGTCACCGGTACCTTTAAGGTAGACGAGTGGTTCCGAACCAAGGACGGTCAAGTGATGTATCGCGAGATCAATGCCGACGACGTCGTCTTGCCCGACGTTCCAGTGGTTCACTACCTTGAGCGATCGGAATTCCTGAAGGAATAGCCTCAATATTCTCGAGTGCTCTGAGATTCGAAACAAAGTCGAACAATACTATGAACATGAAACTCTCTCGTCTGCTCCCGCTTTCCATCGCAGTGCTCAGCCTGGCCGGGTTTCGAGCGGACGACACCTACACCCTCAAACAGGTGTACAAGAAGGACGCGGTGGAGACATACGAGTCCGAAATGACGATCGTGGACGACATGTCCGAGATTCAACTCAAATCCAAAGATCGCTACAAGGTGGTGAGCGTGGCTGAAGACGGCGCGTACGAGATGGAAGAGACAACTCTCGAAGGCACGATGAAGGTCAACGGCCAAGAGTCTGCCGTCGAAAAAACCGATCCGGTCGTACACAAGTACGACAAAGACGGCAAAGAAGTCAAGAAAGAGGGCGACGACGAGGACGATCCGGTCTCAAATCTCATGAGCGACTTGATCTCGGAAGAACCCGACCACGCAGTCAAGGTCGGCGAAAGCTGGGATAAAGAAATCGACGCCGGAACGCTGCATTGCAAACTGGAAGGGATCGAGAAAGTCGGCGATCAGGATTGCCTCAAATTAAGCATTAAGGGCAAGCTCTCGAAGAAGGATACGTCCGGTGAATCGGACGGAACGATCTTTGTCCGAGTGAGCGATTTCTCGCTCCAGAAGCTGGAAGTTACGTTGGACAATCCGAAGATCGGTGAAGCTTCGATGAAGAAGATTGAGCTGAAGATGACTCGCGTCGCCGACTAACTCTTCTTTCGCCCCTTTCGGATTTCGAAGCAATTTCGGCATCGCGCCTCATAGCTTTCAGTTGCCCCGATCAGCACGATGGGGTCGTCCCAGTGGGCGGGTTTGCCGTCCACCATTCGGTACGTGTGTGAAGCCGGAGCGCCGCACTTCATACAGATCGCCCGAAGCTTGATGACCTCGTCGGCAGCGGCCAAGAGCTTTGGCATCGGGCCAAACGGTTGCCGCCGGAAATCTTGATCGAGACCCGCACAAATCACATCAACCCCACGATCGGCCATCGCGACGCAGAAATCCACAATCTTCTCGTCGAAGAACTGAACTTCCTCGATAAGAAGAACCTGCGTGTCTTTCTTCACCTTGATTTGGAGTTCAGCCACATTCTTGGCCGTCTCGGCTTCGTGCTGAACGCCCATGTGCGAGACAACCATGGTCTGGTGATAGCGATCATCGATGCTTGGCTTGAAGACTTGCACTCGCTTCTTGGCATACAGGCTGCGGCGCGCCAGACGAATGAGCTCTTCGCTCTTCCCGGCATACATGCTTCCGCACACCACGGTCAGTTTTCCAAGGGTCTTCAATCTTCGGTGTCTCCTGTGCCTTCCATATCGGACTCGAACATTGCCTCGAGTTCTTCGCTGGCATCGTCGTCGGCGGCTTTTCCGAGTTCGCGGACAATGCTCCTGAGCTCCGATCCCGATTCCGGTTCATCCATCATATCAAGTCGATCCGCCATTTCGTCGATTCTCGCGTCTTCGGAGCGAAACTTTGCGACCCGACTAACGAGTTTTTCGGTGTCTGCGCTATTGCAGTGCGGGCAGGCAGTGGTGTCGGCTCCGGCGACCATTCCGACCAAAGTGGAGAATTTCTTACCGCAAGCTTTACACCGAAACTCGAAGATCGGCACGGGGAAGAGGATACCTAGCGTGCGGCGACCTTGACCAAATACAAGTGCGCATTCAGCAGGATCGCAAACGACGTATTTTCGGCCATGAACCGGGACTCGGATGTGAGCACGCCGAGAGCCGATGGCGAAGGACGCAGGTTGACTTGAGCAAGCAAAGACTTGAGGTCGTAACACTTGTTGCCGCGAACGAAATAATCGGTAGCCACGATCGATTTCCCATCGGAACTGGTCTCGTTGGCCCGGACGATGAATTCGCGTTTGGAGTTCCCACAAACCAAATCGACGCTGTGCGACTTGGGTGGGCAGGGAAGGCACGTGAAGACGCCATCGTGAAGTTCGTACACTCGGCTATCAACCAAGATGTCATCCGGGTTTAGGTACATCCGGTCCCGGCACATGACCAAAAACGGATTCGCGCACCAATCTGGCAGGCCCATGAACGCGAGCTTGCCTTCGACGAAGTGGGCCAATTCGTTTTGCGGAAACAGATACCGGCCGAGGTTTTGCGAACTTACAACCCCGTAAGTCCCGAGCGTGGATGATGACTGCCACCCACCGATGACCGTTTCGTTCGGCATCGTGACCCAGGTCTTTACAGGGCCATAGGCGATCCGGCCAAATGACCGGTCCTCGCTCGAAAGGATCAAGCCGTCGTCGCCAGGAATCGAAGTTTCCAAGAAGTCATATCCCAGGTGACTCTTGTCGTCGACGATTTGACGGCCATTCTGCTCGACCCGATAGCCATTGCTGGTGGGATAGATGGCGTACACCTTGCCACCTGGAGTCATGATAACGCGAGTTGCATGCGGAAAGGACTGAGTTGTGCCGTCGACGTGGCGGAGTCGAAATTCGGTGCTCGCCCTCGCGACGCCTTTCTTGTTCCTTGTCTTTTCGTGTTCGATGTGAAGGTAGAGCAGGTCGCCGCTTTCCGACATCTGAGGCTGGATCGCCTCGCCCAGATCGTCGCAAGTGACCTTGAGTTCGTCAGAGTTGCCGAGTTCCAGGTAAGGACCGGAAAGCACGGGCCGGTTTGGGTTTCGTAGCAGATCGTGCCTTGACAAGCGGAGGTGCAAGGTCTTGTATTCGCGGTAATACGCTCGGCCAAAGAGGCCAATTGTGCCGATCGCGCCCAATGTCGGCAAGATCAGAAGCGCCTTCCAACGATTCACCCTGTCCTATCTTACGGGAACGGGAGGCTGGAGTGTTATCGGCTGCGGTGCAGAAGTCGGCTTTAAGATCACCAAATGCAGCTGGTCTCCCACCTTTCGCGTCACGACAAAATCGCCGTTCTCGTCGATTTGCCGAGAGTCCTGTCCAACCAAGTCGTATCCCCAAAAGCTTTGCAAACCTGGAGCGATGCGAACTGGCGGCCCCTTGTAGGGATCGATGACGTCGTCGAAGCTGTAATACTTGCCTTGACGAACGATGATCGGTCCCCCGACCATCATCGTCCTCGGCATTTTGGGCTGCAACGTCTTCGGCGGTGTCGTGGCGAAAAGGACCGCTAGACTGGAATTGATCCCACCCGCAAACTCTAACTTGACCGTGTTGGGGGGAGGCAGTTCGATGGTCCATTCGTTATGACGAAACTGGACCAGTCGCCGGTCGGCTTGGGCGTCTTCGGGTAGGAAGTACAGACAATCCCGGCTGATGCTCATCGTGGGATTGGGGCAGGACTTCGGAAGCTCCAGCATCGTCAAGCCCGTCGCTTCGATCTTGGCGATCTGGACTTGAGGATACGCCGGATTCTCAGGTTCCTTTTCTCGAAGGACGGCGTAGTCGCCCAGCTTCGATGACGCCTGAATCGTTGTCAGCTCCATTCTCGCCGGCAATTGAATCTCGCCACGACTCAGGTCGGGAGCGAGGAAAGGGATCTTGCCATTCTTCACCGGCAGATAAGCGCGTTGGTCGGTCACGTATGTGGCCTTCAGAAAATCGAATCCCGACGATACGGATTGGGTCGATGTAGACGGATCGAGCCAGACTTTGCCGTCCCGGAGAATACGCACACCATTAGGAGTGGAATAGGCCGCATAGAGAACTCCGCCCGGAGTAAGAAAAACCTTGGTCGGAGTGCCAATCGCCTGACTGTTCCCGTCGGCGCGGCGAAACGTCATTGGCTGATCGGTCAGAGCGCTAGCTCCGGGCGTAACAACCGGGGGCGGCTGCAAAATCATATCCCCGTTCTCGGACATCGCCACGAGGCGAACATATCCGAGATCGATTGATGTGAATTGAAAGTCGTCCTTGTTCCCTCGTTCGAGGTAGGGGCCTTTCATTGGCTTTCTTGTGCCGTTCGTAAACTCGAAGACCCTTTGCTCACGCAATGTATTGAGGGCGGCCCGCTCCCGAAACTTTGAATACTGAAGCCAGCCGACACCGACTGCAACCGCACCGATGACACCAAGTGTGACTAAGGTCTGCTGCTTCGGCTTCGGCATGCTAGTACATAGGTCGCGACTGCAGGACCTTATTCTGGGTCGGGCGTCGAGCAGGCGCAGGAAGCTGGATTGCCGGTGCATGCCTCGGTGTCGCTACTTTTGGTGGAAGTGGAACTGCCCGAGGAATCGTTGACGTAGAAACCCGAACCCTTGAACATAATTGCCGTGGGTTGGATAATGCGATTTACGGTACCTTTTGAGCCGCACTCACAATCCTTCAGGGCATCTTCGGTGATCCGTTGTTCGACCTCGAAGGTGGTATTGCATGCGGTGCATTCGTAGACGTAGGTAGGCATAGGCTTTCTAATTATTGTGAACGAACAGTTTAGGAGAATGGAATGAAGGGTCCTTGGGGACAGGTCGTCGAGGTTCGAGATCTGGCTACCATCATAGCCTTAGCCGTGCTCGAGGGACTGCTCTCAGCCGACAATGCCCTCGTGCTCGCGATGATGGTGAAGCACCTGCCGAAGGACCGGCAGAAGAAGGCGCTGTTGTACGGCCTTGGTGGTGCGTTCGTCTTCCGTCTCATTGCCATCCTGTTTGCAACCATTGTGCTCAAGCAATGGTGGCTCCAGGCCTTGGGCGCGGGCTACCTCCTGTTTGTTGCCGTCAAGCATTTCCTGGGTGCGGCTAGCAAGAAAGACGTCAAACCCGTCCAGCGCAGCTTCTGGGGAACGGTTCTCGTGGTAGAGATCACGGATATCGCGTTCGCGGTCGACTCGGTATTGGCTGGCATCACGTTCGTCGGCAACGAACAATCGAAAATATGGGTGGTCTTCTTCGGAGCAATTGCGGGAATCGTTTTGCTTCGCTTTGCTGCCAGCGCGTTCATCAAGCTTCTCGATCGCTTTCCATCGCTCGATCATGTTGCTTACTTGCTTGTCGGTTGGGTGGGAGTCAAGCTTGCGCTAATCTCGGCGAACTGCTGGTCAAAGCTCCATCCTACGAACGCACACATTCCCGAGCTTCATCCTGGTTTGTTTTGGACCGTCCTACTCCTCATCGCCCTCGGGGGAGGCTTTTGGGCCACGCGGCGAGAGGACACTAATCCGCCATCTCTTGACGATGAAGTGGACATGATCGAAACTGCGCAAGAATTCGAATTCGACGAAGACAAAACCAAGGTCCGATAAGGGGTATCTTTTCCTTGGTTCATGTCAAAGAAGCTTAGAATTGGAATTATCGGCTCCGGAGGTATTGCTCAGGGCTGTCACATGCGCGGATACGCAACGATGCCCGACCTCTGTGAGATGGTTGCGGTCTGCGACGTCAACGAAAAAATCGCCCAGGAAGCCGCCGATAAATTCAGTGTCGGCAAGGTCTACACCGACTACAAGCAGATGCTGGCCGATGGTGTGGTGGATGCCGTTTCGGTCGCCACTCCCAACAAATTTCACAAAGATCCTACGATCGACGCGCTGAAGGCGGGCGTCCACGTCTTGTGCGAAAAGCCGCTGGCGATGAATGCTGCGGAAGCCAAAGAAATGTGCGTGGCCGCACGAGAGAGCGGAAAGATTCTTCAGGTTGCTCTTCAAAGCCGATTCAGCGGTCCGGGCCGATTCATGAAGTCCTACATCGAGCAGGGCAACATGGGCGACATCTACTTCGCTCGCGCTCAAGCTCTCCGCCGTCGAGGCGTTCCCCATTGGGGCGTGTTCATCGACAAGGAAAAGCAAGGTGGCGGTCCGCTGATCGATATTGGTGTACACATCCTCGACTTCACCCTCTTCCTCATGGGTTACCCCAAGCCGGTTTCGGCAAGCGGAAAGACCTGGGACATGATGGGCAAGAACCCTGAACTGACCAACAACTTCGGCGAGTACGACCGAGCCAAGTTCACCGTCGAAGACTTCGCCGTTGGCCTCATCAAGTTCGACAATGGCGCGGTGGTCTCGCTCGAGAGCTCGTTCATGGCGAACCAGCAAGAGAACGACATTATGAAGACACAGTTGTTTGGTACCAAGGCCGGAGCCTCGGTCCGAATCTGGGGCGACGACCCGATCGAGATTTACACCGAGAAGGACAAGCAACTCTTCGACATGAAGCCGAAGAACATTCCGCATGTCGAGTCGGCCCACACCGCCGAAGTCGTTGCGTTCGTCAACGCAATTCTGGATGGCAAAGAATCGCCAGTCCCTGGGCTGAACGGCCTCATCTTGAACGCCATCTTCGATGCGCTTTATAAGAGCAGCGAGACCGGCCGCGAGGAATTGGTCGACGTATCGTTCTGAGGTAAATTGAATAAGTGAAGACAAGGATCGGTATCCCCGTCGTTCTCGCACTCATGCTGTGCGCGTCTGGTTGTCACTTCAAAAGCCCCGACAGCTTTATTAGCGCAACAACCAAGGCCGATTTCAAGTCACCCGTCAAAGGCGACAAGTATGGAAATGGTGGTATTGCCGACGCAACCGGCGGAACCAAGGATGCTACTCAGTATGGCGCTGGCGCGAAGAAAGGTCCGGGAACGGTGATGAATGTCGACCGCGACCAGCCTGCTAAAGGAAGTGGTACCCAGCCTGGTGAGAATCCTGGCGCGTCGCACAGCAACGGACCGGTTAACCAAGGCGACCCGAGTTCCTTCCAAGCGGTCGGCGGACGAGGTTAATTTCTAGGACACCCGAACCATGGCTCGCATCGGATTGATGGGCTGTGGTTCGGTGGCCGACTTTGGCCACCTTCCGGCTATCCAGCGAATCCACGAATTGGAGATCGCTTCGCTTTTCGACCCCATTCCTGGGCGAGCAAAATCCTACGCAGAAAAATTTGGTGGCCAGCCCTTCACCAACGAAGAGGACTTTTTCAAATCTGGCCTCGATGCCGTCGTCGTTGCCTCACCTTTGTTCACCCATCACGATAATGTGATGTTGTGTGCCGAACACGAAGTACACGTGTTGTGCGAAAAGCCCATCGCCACCAATGAGGATGAAGCCGCGGACATGATCGCGGTGATGGAAGACAGCGGTAAAGGATTCTTTGTCGGTTTCGTGTATCGGTTTAGTCCCTCGGCTTTGCAGATTAAGCGGTGGATCGAAGAAGGCGCGCTCGGCAAGGTACGGCACATCAAGATGGTGTACACCTGGAATCTGCATGGACAATGGATCCAGGATGATGCCGGCAAGTGGATCGAGAGTCCGATGTGGCGAGGGAGAATGCTGGAGGGCGGACCGCTCGTCGATTGCGGCGTTCATCAGATCGACTTGATTCGGTGGATGACCGGATTGGAGATCAAGAGCTGGGATGGATTCGGTGCGTGGGTTTCCAACTATGAATCTCCGGACCATGTGATCGCAAATTTACAACTCGAGAATGGAGTGACCGCCTCGATTGAGGTGAGCTTTACATATGGCCATACCGCTCGCTCTCCACGCTCGGTCTTTACCTACGAAGTGATTGGCACGGGCGGCGTCGCCCGATACGACCGGGATGGATACATTTTGGAGTGCCGCAATGGAGAGGGCGTGATCTCGATTCCGGGGCACGGTGAAAAAAACTTCGATGGGATGTACGCCCAATTCTCCCGTTTCCTTCACACGGGAGAAATCGGCGATCTCGCCTCGCCCCAGGATGCGATTGTCGCGACCGAGATTGCGGTGGATTGCACCGACCGGGCCATTGCAAAGCGCGGACAAACGCGATAGCTGTGCCGCGAAATAGCGATTAGTGTTACAATCCCGAGTATGAAGTCTCTGTCGCTTCTCGTTGTTTTTGCTTGCCTCGTAGGGTGCTCGGGCGGAGGATCCGATAAGACCGCATCCGGAAATCAAACCGTCGGAGATCCAATGCCGAACTCGGCCAAAGCTCCAGATGCAACAGGAACGGTCGCCGACAAGTCGAAAGATGACGGAATGCCCCAAGAGAAGTTGAAGTTTGGCGACGACGTCTTCAAGATTCCGCCGTACCCAGGCGCGAAGGTGATGCCGTACACATCCCTCGAAATGCCGAGCGACGGCACCACGAGCTATCACAGAAAATACACGAGCACGGATGACTTCGACAAAATTGGAACGTACCTGGAAACTGAAGCGGCAAAGGTTGGCAAGATCGAGAAGACTCCGATGGACAAAGGTACCGATATGAAGCGAGTGTTTGTGGCCCTCGACGGCGGCGCCAGACTGCAGTTCGAGGCCTTTCATAATAAGAAAGACAACAACGTGATCATTTCCGCACACTACATTGGTGGCAAAAAATAATCGAACAGTAAACTAGTCATGTGAGCGCATGGCTAGCACCAGAGCCTTTTGGATGGGAACATCAAGTTGAGGCCGCCCTACAGGAAGACATTGGAACCGGAGACCTGACCGCGTCGGCGATTCCCGAGGAAATCCTCGTCGAGTGGTATATCGAGGCTCAGGGTTCGGGGGTTATCTGTGGACTTGGCATCGCCGAGTATTTGTTCTCGCCTCGCCTTGAAGATGAATCTCTTGAGATTCTGGCGAACGACGGCGATACCATCGTGCCCGGACAAATCGTGGCCAAAGGAGTCTTGCGCGCCATCGACGCCCTCCAATACGAGCGAACGGCTCTCAACTATTTGATGCCCCTGAGTGGCGTCGCCACCGCAACCTCGAAACTCGTTAAGGAGATCGAGGGTACCGGGTGTCGAATCATCGAAACCCGCAAGACAATTCCTGGACTCAGGATGCTGCAAAAGTACGCCGTTCGGTGCGGCGGCGGCTTTAATCATCGCATGGGACTCTACGATGGCGCGATGATCAAGGACAACCATATTCGCGCGCATGGTTCGATTGGGGCGGCGGTGGAACAGGTGCGAAAGAGCATTGGCCACATGGTCAAAATCGAAGTTGAGTGCGAGAATGAGGCTCAGGTTGAAGAAGCCGTGGCCTCCAAGTGCGATGTGATCTTGCTGGACAACATGGCGCCCCGGGAGATGGCGGCGATCATTCAGCGCTTTAAAGGTAAAGCGATCTTTGAGGCGAGCGGCGGAATCACCCTCGACACAATTCGGTCGGTGGCGGAATCTGGTGCAGATGTCATCTCGGTTGGCAGCATCACGCACTCGGTGATTTCGGTTCCATTTCATATGGAGCTTTCGTGACCCTGAGCGAACCGGTCGAGTACTTCGACTCGGTTCCTTCCACGCAAGACCTGGGACGCTCGCGGTTGTCAGGAGTGTATTGGACGACCGAGCAAACCGCCGGACGCGGTCGCTATGATCGCGGCTGGCACGCCACGCGGGGCTCGTCGCTGGCGATGACGTTTGCGTTGCCGTCGTATCGTGGTTTCAAATCGCCCCAGTTCATCGGGATGTGGATGGGACTCTGCCTCGCCCAGTGCTTCGATCTCCGCATTCAGTGGCCGAACGACTTGGTGCTGAATGGGCGAAAGGTAGCGGGGATCCTCGCCGAGATTGTTGACGACGTTCCGATTGTCGGGATTGGATTGAATCTTGGTCCCATGTCCTTTCCGGACGAAATCGCTATGCGGGCGACGAGTCTGGTCGGAGAGGGAAGACCGGCCATCGAACCTGCTTCCGCCTTTTCTCGGTTCCACTCTGCCCTCCTCGCCTGGCCCGAGGTTCCGCTTGCCTGGTCCTCGATCATGCCAGTCTGGGATCGGTACGACTCGACGAAGGACAAGGTCTTCCGAACCTCGGATGGCGTGATGGGAATGGCCCTAGGCTTGTCCGAGGATGGCGAGCTGCTGATGGACGTCGGCGGGGAAGTGCGACGAGTGTCAGTTGCAGAAGCTCTTTGGGGAAGCTAACCGTTTGGGAGTGCTCAAACCTGTTTGAGCTTTGGCCCGTCGTTGGATCCCGCCGAGCTTGCGAGGGGAACGAAACGAAGTTTCATCTGGACGAAGCCTGCTTCGCTGCTCTTCGGGAGCTGTGGGGGTCCCGCCCACACAAATAGTTGATCGAGCCGCCATGTTCGGAAGGCTGCCTCAACTCCAATAAGGTTCGACAAACATCCAATCTTCCATGCCGCGGGGTTGAGGCTAAAACAACCCCAAATAAATCGCCAAAATCAAAATATGAAAGGGTGGCACGTATCGATGCAGTGGAGTCTTCGCTTCCGAATGAGTGAAGACCCGTCGATGCGTGTTCTTTAAGAAAGGCTATAGAGCTTCTAAGCAGTCCGTCAAACCAACTCTTCGGACAGAGCTTCTCACTCCATATTTCTTGCTGGAGAATCCTACCTCTTCGATCGGGACCGCTCGTGTTTCATCAGATCACGAATTCGGCTTTGGCAATCGTCCCACTGTTCACTACCAGACTGCTTGGAATTCATCTGGGACAATAAGTACCAACACATCAAAGCAAAGCACAATCCAAGGCCACCCAAGAAGAGGCCCAAGTGCGCCTGATTGATTATTTCTGCCGGCTGATTCCGCTCAACGATCCAGATTCGCAGCCCAACGATGGCAACGATGATGCCGAGCCATATGCCTCGCTTCGCCGATGATCCGGGATCGTAGTTTGGATAGCGCATAGTCGCGTCCTTAAGTCATCGTACCACCCATCGGACTCAGGGACCGATCAGCATACGCAATGGAATTCTCTTGGGAACGGCCAAGCGAGAGCATTCTTAGCCTCAGAAGCGCAGCGTGACTCCTTCACCGCCTGACCTCATCCCTTGCTACTGAGGCAGCGATACGGGAGGACTCGACCATTAAAGTAGACAAAGGTATACTAAAAGTAATGATTTCTGCTTCGCCGATCTCCGTTGCACCCGTTGCAGCCAAGGAAAGTTAGGAAGCTTTTTCGCATAATGCCGCTTTTGGTAGGAAGCCGAACAAACAAGCGAAGGGAGGCTCCTTGGGAGTTGTGGGCTTCCAGCCCGCAAAAATGGTGAGCGAGACGCTCACCGCTCCTAGTGTATGGGAGGTCCGCAAAAGAAATGGAGCGGGCAACGAGATTCGAACCCGCGACCTACTCCTTGGCAAGGAGTCGCTCTACCACTGAGCTATGCCCGCTCGCGGAAACAAAAGTATACCCACGAATTCTCCACAAGGTGCAGTTCTGCCGGTCATTTTTCTCGTTCATAAGGTCTAATATGGTGTGATGTCCCCCGAGCTTTCGCGTCTTGTCTCCATCGTCGATGCCGCTGGCCAGCGAGCCTTACTGGAGAAAGCCGATCGGCGAGTGGAGCTTAAAGGCGACGGTTCGCACGTCACCAACGTGGACCGAGAAACCGAGCTGTGGCTGAAGGCAGAGCTCGGCCCCCAATGGGAAGGCGCTACGTTTTGGGGCGAGGAGTACGGCTTCGAACCAATGGGGCCGAACGGAATCTGGCTCATCGATCCGATCGACGGGACTTCGAACTTTGCCCACGGCCTGCCGCTGTGGGGCATCTCGGTAGCCCTGATGGACGCGGACAGCATTCGTCTCGGTGTCATCGTCTTACCCGAGCTGGGAGCCATCCTCGCTGCCGAGCGCGATGGTGGCGCTTTTTGGAATGGGGAGAAGATGGATCCCATCAAGCCCGGACTCATCGCTCCAACCGACCTTGTAAGCGTGAACGAGACGATCGCCCGAACCAAACCCGCCAATGTGTTCGGCAAGTACCGACTCAGCGGAGCGTTTGTGATCGACGGCGCATTCACCGCCCGCCAGTATTACCGAGCCTTGTACGGCGTCAACGAGAAGCTGTACGACATAGCGTCCTCCATCCTCGCAGGCAGGGAACTCGGGGGCAAGATTGCCTTCCTCGATGGAACTCCATTCGACGAGCGAGACTGGGTCAAAGACGAAAAGATTCCAAAGCCGTGGGGAATCTTCCCCGCCGAAAGTCAGCTATTTCTGCTTGAGTAGCCGCGCGATCTCATCACCTGACATATTGTCCGAGATATCCGACGAGTAGTGGGTGAAGCTCACCTCGCCGTCGGGATCGACACGGAACACACCAGCCAGCATCCATGGGTCGTGCTTCATCATGCCCGGCCGATTCCCCTTATTGAAGGTTCCAATACCCTTGCGCATGATGGTCGGACTAACGATTTGGCTGAAGCTCCCGCGCCGAAGACCAAAAGCTTCGTACAACAGCTTGTTCGGATCGGAGATCACCGGTTGGGGAATCTCCATCTTCTCGCGAAAGTCCTCGGCCTCCTGGGCTTTTGCCATCGAGACCAGAACGATGTTGAGATCGGTGTGCGGCCGTAGCTCGGCGATCTGCTCTCGGCAGAAGATGCAACCAAGGTGACGCAGGAAAACGAGCACCAGCGAGCCATCCTTATAGAAGTCGCTGAGATCCTTGGTTTCGCCCGTATGCAGAGTGACGGTGGTTAACGGTGCGTGCATCACCCTTAGTTTACGCCGAAAGGTTGGGTCAGGCGCAATTTGCCGAGTCGTCGAGTAATTCCTTTAGCGGCTTGATGCGCGACGGATGCTTCAGTTTCTTGAGGCTCTTCTGCTCGATTTGTCGGATGCGCTCGCGAGTGACGCAGAAGTGGCGAGCCACCTCTTCAAGCGTTCTTGGCAGGCCATCGACCAATCCAAAGCGCAGCATCACGACCTCTTTCTCTCGTTCGGTCAGCGTATCGAGAATCGATTCGATCTGGCCGCGGAGAACTGTGCGGAACGCGGCGTCCATCGGGGTTTCTTGGTTGTTCTGAATGAACTCGCCAAGCGCCATGTCGTCCGCATCTCCCACCGGAGAATCGAGCGAGATAGTGCCCTGAGTGGCGCGGTTGAAATCTTGAAGACGGTCGACGCTGATGTTCAGCTTGCTGGACAATTCGCCTAATGTCGCTTCGCGGCCCAACTGCTGCTGCATCTGTCCAGCCACCTTCATCATACGGTTGACCGCTTCGAGAGTGTGGACAGGAACGCGGATGGTACGTCCATGGTCGCAGATAGCGCGCGAGATGCCCTGGCGAATCCACCAAGTGGCGTACGTGCTAAAGCGGAATCCTCGGCCCGGGTCGTATTTCTCGACCGCACGGATGAGGCCCATGTTGCCCTCCTGGATCAGGTCTTGAATCGAGAGGCCACGGCCCACGTAGCGTTTGGCGATGCTGACTACCAAGCGCAGGTTCGATTCGATCAGCAGCTTCTTACAGTCTTCGCAGCCATTGGCGGCGTGGTTGGAAAGCTCGTATTCCTGTTCCGGTCTCAGCAATGCAATGCGGCCAATCTTGCGAAACCACATGTGGACGGAATCTTCATAGCCTTCCTCGAACTCGTCGAGAAAGTCCTGCTGTTCCCCCTCTTCGTCGAAAAACACTGGCTTCTGGCGCTCCAGGTTTTCGATCGCGATCCTTCTTGCTGGGCAGCGGATTAGGTTCAGTCCAATGACTGAAGGTTCCCTTGGCCCTTCATGTTCTGACATAACGTCCAATAAATCCGTCGCTCCGAATGGCGTCAAACCGACTCCTCCCAGAACGTAAATTCATCTTACGAGATGTTCTTGATAATTGAATGAAACTATGGAACTTTTTTCGAGTTTTTTCCGTTAATCGTCCACACCCTTCTGACCTTTCAGGCGGTCCATAAATTTACGAAGGGCAGCGTCGTCGTCTTTCGAAAGAGATTCCTTCTCCTGATACAGCTCGCGGTCGCGTGCCAAGGTTCGCAGTGACTCGACCGAACCGTTGACGTACTCCTCATTAATCTCTCCAAAGCGAACGTCGAATTCCAAGTCGGCGAAAAGCTGGAGAATGGCTTCGTTTTCGAGGCTCGCGAGCCAACCAGCTGGTGGACCAGTCGGAGGAGTTTCGCCAAAGGCGATGGACAAAGCTTCCAGGGCGGACTTACCCGTGGTGGTCGCGAAGAGTTCTGGTTGGGCAACGATCGGCCAAAACTTCGCCCTCAGCTCGGGGTGCAACAGCGCCTTTAAGATCACGCCCTCTGCTACATGAATCGAATGGACCTGGGTATCGATGGCAGAGCCGCTGCTCTTGCCACTGGTTTGGCCACGAGGTTTGCCTCGCTTTTGGGAGCGGATGTCTTGCCGCAAAGCGCGGATGGCATTGGTGGGGTTCTTAATGTGAGGATGCAATCCGGCGAGGCGCAGGATATGTTTCTCAACGGCGAGCTCATTGGGAGCGGTTGCCAGAAGCGTAGGAATCTGCTGCCAAAATTCTTCGGAATCCACTCCCAACCGAGACTCTAGCATCCTCACTCGGAAGTCGAACGGAGTTTCCGCGCCTTGGATGACTTGCCGAATTGCATCGGCACCCTTGGTTTTAAGCAGCGTATCCGGGTCTTCACCTTTGGGCAGCAGCGCGACGCGGCAGGGAAGGTCATCGGCTTCGAAAAGTTCAATTGCTCGTTCTGCAGCTTTTTGTCCGGCCGAGTCTCCGTCGTACAGAATCGTAACCTTATCCGAGAACCGTTTCAAGAGCTTGACTTGGCCATCGGCCAGAGCGGTTCCGCAGCTCGCGACCGCTTCCATGACACCTGCTCGGTGGCATGCGATGACATCCATGTAGCCCTCGACCAGGACGGCATGGCGCCCTTTCATGATCCGGTCCTTGGCGCGGTGCATGCCGTACAGCACTCGGCTCTTGTTGTACAGCGGCGTCTCGGAGCTGTTGATGTACTTAGGATTGCCTTGGCCCAGGATACGTCCGCCGAATCCCACGAGGTCACCTCGTTCGTCGCGGATAGGGAACATGATCCGACCACGGAACTTGTCGCCATAGCCACCCGATCGGTCCTGCTGAGTCAAGAAGAGGCTCTCGGCCATCGCTAACGACCGCCCTTCTTTGTTCAGGTGGATTGCAAGGGCCTCGCCGACGTCGGGGGCATACCCAAGCTCCCACATGTCCTGGACGCCGGCATCGAGATCCCGCCCGTCGAGGTAGCCCATGGCGGCGGTGTTTCGCTTCAGCTCGTTACGGAAGAAGATGAGCGCGGACTGCATGGTGGCGAGTTGCAAATCTCGCTCCGTCTTGTCGACCTTGGGTCCGGAAAAGGAATTGGAGAGTTGGACGCCAGCTTGTTCAGCGAGCATTTTGAGCGCCTCGCGGAATTCGAGGCCCTGTGTCTTCATGACCCAGGTGAAAACATCTCCAGATTCACCGCAGGCGTAGCACTTGTAGCGTCCGGTGATGGGGCTGACATGGAAACTCGGGGTCTTGTCGTCGTGAAACGGACAGAGCCCCGAGTAATTTTTGCCAGATCTTTTGAGACGTACGCGTTGACTGACTAGCTCGACAATATCGAGTCTTCGCCGAATCTCATCGCGGTCGTCATTCAAGGTTCCTTACTGCTTGCCGGCAGCGACAACAATACCGGTCACCACGTGTGCCTTCTTGTTGCTGAGCTGCGTGAGCCGGAATGCGACTCGGTTTCGCGTCAGGAATCGGATCGTGAAGTTGTTTCCGCTGATGTCGTAGCCGTCTGGATCGTTCGAAGGAGCATATGCCTTCATGACCGACGAGAACGACGAACCGAAACCAACGCCACGTCGAGTCTTCACTCTCTGATTCTGCAATCCAATCGCTTCGATTTGAACGACTCGATCGAACTTGTCAAGAACGAAGCCCAGCTTGCTACCGTTTCGATTGTAAGTCCATCGCGTAAACACAGCCGATTCGGTTGCGCCTCCACCACCGGCACCGCCGCCCGCACCAGCCGGACCCGAAGGGCCGCCACCGGAAGGACCAGCGCCAGCTGAGGTTGGGCCACCTTGTCCTGGAGGAGCCGAAGGAGCGGACATGTTTCCGCCTCCCGCAGGGCCACCGCGCTGCATATCCGGTACCGGATCGCCGAAAGCTCCTGGCACTAATCCGCTAGGAATAAATGGCGCGGCACTCTGTTGGCTTCCACCACCAGCATTGCCGCCACGGGGCGGGCCGCCGGCTGCACCAGCCGACGAAGGACCACCAAAGCCACCTGGAGGGGCGCCTGCGCCCGGTGCTGTGGTCGTGCTTCCGCCAACTGCGGTGATGCTGTCCGGGTTACCGTACAGAGAAATGACGCGAAGTCCGCTGTCGTACAGCTTGACTCCGAGGAGCCCTGTTTCGGGTCCAGAAACAACCCGCGAGCTCGACGACTTTGGCTTCGATTTAGACTTTGACTTCGACTTTTGAAAAGTGCCTGCATCCACGATGGATACAGCGAAAAGGGAAGTGAGTGCAATCGCAGCTACAAACGTAAATCCTTTATTCAACCTATCTGGCCTCCAAGAAGACATTTAACCATGTCAACGGTTCGAAAGTATAGACGCATCTTCCAGATTTGCGGTTACCGACTCGCTTAATTTTTCATATGTTTCATGCGCACGCGAGGGGTACCCTAGACGTATTCAGTCATTGGAGACGATTTAAATTCATGGCAGCAGACCTCGCAATCAACAATTCGGCAGAATTCCAAGAGAAGGTTCTTGGATCGGACGTTCCGGTTCTCGTGGACTTTTGGGCGCCTTGGTGCGGTCCTTGCCGAGCCATCGCTCCGGCCGTCGAAGAGTTGGCCAGTGAATACGCCGGGAAGGCCAAAGTCTTCAAGATCGACGTCGACCAGGTTGGCGAAGTGGCCCAGAATTATGGCGTCATGAGCATCCCTGCTCTGCTGGTGTTCAGCGGCGGCAAGGTTGTCGACAAGCAAGTCGGCGCTGGCCCGAAGGCACAGATCGCCGCTCTTCTCGAGCGAGCAATTAAGACTTCCGCTTAATCGTTCACAAGCGATCAAGCATAATAGGTACGTCCGTTTGAAACCAACGGACGTACTTTTTTATTGACTCATGTCCGAATCGAATACCGAAGAGTCGTCATCGCAAGTCAACTCTGGTGTTGCCAAAGCCGGCGGCATCATGGTCGCTTCGCTCCTCATGAGTCGTGTTCTTGGAATCGTCCGAGACATGATCATCACCCATGAATTTGGCATCAACGGCCAGACCGACGCGTATCGGTACGCGTTTATGCTGCCCGATCTGCTGTTCTTCCTCATCTCGGGTGGCGCACTCAGTTCGGCGTTCATTCCCGTCTTCAGTGAGTATTGGCACACCGATCGTCGAAAGGATGCTTGGAAGGTCTTTAGCGGTGTCATGTGCATCGTTTCCGTCTTCCTGGTGATTTTCGTTACACTGTGCGGAATCTTCGCCGATCCTTTGTACCGAAGTGTTTTGGCTCGAGGCATCTCGGATAAGAGTCTCATCCCCGAGATCGTCGGGCTCAGTCGGATCCTTTTGCCTGCGCAGTTCGCTTTCTTCCTTGGCGGACTGATGATGGGCACGTTGTACGCTCGAAAGGTCTTTACGATCCCTGGACTCGGCCCTAATATTTACAACATAGGCATCATCTTCGGCGCATTGGTGCTCTCCAAATTTGTTTCACCGGCTATCAGCGGATTGTGTTGGGGCGCTGCGGGTGGCGCGGTGGTAGGCAATCTCGTGATTCCTTACCTTGGCATCCGCAAACTTGGAATGGAGTTTCATCCTGGGTTTAACCACCAGCATGAGGGGGTCAAGAAAGTCTTCAAGCTCATGCTGCCGGTCATCCTTGGCCTTTCGCTTCCAGGGGTGTTTGCGATGATCATGCTGGCATTCGGTTCTTACTTCACTCTGGGAACGAATACGATTTTGGACCTCAGCAATAAGTTGATGCAGGCACCGCTGGGGATCTTTGGGCAGTCACTCGCGATCGCTGTCTTCCCGGTCCTCACTCAGTTCTATGCCCAGCAGCGCATGGACTTATTCAAGAATCAATTGGATCGAACGCTACGTACCGTTCTCTACTTGACGATTCCGACTTCCGTCTTGCTGGCAATTCTTGCTCCCCAAATTTCTTCGGGACTCTATTTGAGCGATAAAGTCACGGCGGCCCAAACTCAGCAGATCGCGATCTGTCTTCAGATTTTCTGCGTGGGAATATGGGCTTGGTGTCTTCATCCGGTTCTTATGCGGGCTTTCTATTCGATTCAGGATACAAAGACGCCGATCATCATTGGGACGGGAACAACGGTGGTTTTTGTCGGTTTATTGCTAACCCTCATGCGAACGCCACTTGACTACAAGGCTCTGCCGTTGGCGGGTTCCATTGCGCCGATCCTAATGGTCGTGGTCATGTGCGCCGTCGTGGCTAAGAAGTTGGATGGGTTCGATTACACCGCGATGATCAGCACGTTTGGTAAATCGTTGGCGGGATCGATCGGCGTGGCTATTGTGAGCGGGGCAGTGGCTTGGACACCGCTCTCGAATCGAATGTGGGGCCACAAGTTTGTGACGCTCGGAGTTACGGCGATTACGTTCTGCGCTGCAATGTGGGCATACTACTACATCACCAAGTGGCTGCAGATGCCGGAGACCGAATACATGGACCGTGTGATGAAGCGATTCGACCGATCGAAGTCTAAGGTAGCCTGACCTTGTGCTTCCACCGAAAGAGCGGTTCACCGATCGAGTTTCGGACTACGTAAAATTTCGCCCGAGCTATCCGGCCGAAGTCATTGACTTCATCGTTTCAAACTCAGACTTGGGGCGCCTGTCCGTGGTGGGCGACATCGGTTGCGGCACGGGAATATTCAGTCAGCTTCTGCTTGGTCGAGGATTGAATGTCGTTGGAGTCGAACCGAATGCCAGCATGCTCGCGGCGGCCAGGGAAGCGCTTGACTCGAACCCAAGGTTTGTGGCGAATCATTCTTCAGCGGAAGATACCGGTCTGCCAAGCGTAAGCATCGACGCAATAACGGCAGCCCAAGCATTCCACTGGTTCGATCCGGCGGCTGCTAAAGCGGAGTTTCGTCGAGTCTTGAAGCCGAATGGTTGGATCTACTTGGTCTGGAACGAGAGGGTTGCCACGGGGTCTATGTTCGCTGAAGCTTATGAAGCCCTGATCCAAGACGTTTCCGCCGAGTATCGCGAAGTAGGCCATCGAAATCGCACCGAAGCGGAGTTGCTGGATTGGTTTGAAGCCGATGCGAAGCTCGTCGCGTGGGATAACTTTCAGGTGCTGGACAAGGATGGATTTCTCGGACGATCGTTCTCGTCGAGCTACATGCCCGCGGCAGGAACGGCGGAGAGGGAAGAATTGGCAAAACGGCTGGCCGAAATGTACGAATCCCACCAGAGTGAGGGTGGGATTCGATTGGATTATTGCTGTAAGGTATTTGCCGGTCGGTTGAAACCAGGGCCCGACCTGTAACGGACCCTGGCTCGCCTGATCTCTTATGTAGCGGGGCAACCCCCCGACAAGTTATTGACGGAGATCGCTCGCTTCAGATGCACGCATAGTCGGTGGACCCTGGAACGGGCCGCGCCGGTGCGCACTCCAAGCCGCTTACCGATTTCGGCATGCGGAAGGTCTTCGACGTAGGCGAGTTGGAGAAGCTCCATCGCCCTTGGTTCCAGATCCTGAAGGGCAGCTTCAAGAGCAGGATTGGTAGTCCCGCCGGTCAGCGCCTCCTCGATGAGTCTGGCGGGGTCCGCGAATTGCTCGAGTCCCCCCTCATCGGCAAAGCTTGATTCATTGATGGCTTGAATGCGACGTCGCTCCTTTCGCTTCGTATCCACGAAAACGTTGTGAACGATCCGCATTAGCCAGTTGTCCAGCTTTGCTTCGGATTGGCAGGAGTCAAATGCCAGGTATGCCCTCATGAAGGCTTCCTGGGTAACGTCCTCTGCCTGGTCGTTGTTATTGCAAAGTCGACGCGCGAAGTTAAACATCTTCGGGTACGACCGCCTGTAGACAAGTTCGAATGCTCGATCCTTGGCTTCACTCATTGATTTAGCTCCTTAAGCAAACTTGTCAGGGGAAACACGAACCCTGTCCAAGCTGACTTTATTAAAGCGACGGTATGGCGAAACGATAGAGCGATTCTTATAAATCGTCATTAGATTTCCGTATGAATAGACAGAATTGCGGGTCCGCCGACGTGAGGTGCGATATGACGCATACGAACTCACTCAAGCGCAGAATTCTCGTCTCGGCTATGTCGGTTGCCGCCAGCCTCGCCCTTACGGTCATCGCCAAACGCGTTCGGAAGCATGCCGTCGATAAGGCAGACA
>CAMFIS010000007.1 GCA_945952345.1 uncultured Fimbriimonas sp. | reverse complement strand
CGTCAGTTGTAGACAAGGGATTGGGGGTAGCAAAGCGAGATTCCGCGGGCGGCAATGTCCGAATCGCTGCAGAAGTACGAGAGGTGGGCGTCGATGGTGAGGGCGAAGTCGCCTCGGACGGTTCCGGGGGCGGCGTCGACCGGGTTGGTTGCGCCCATCATAGCTCGAATGGCCTTAACGGCATTGGTCCCGCTGACGGCCATGGCGACGATAGGTCCGCTGGTGAGGTAGTCACAAACATCTTTGAAAAACGGTCGCTCTTTATGCTCGGCGTAGTGGGCTTCGACGGTGCCCCGCTCGGCATTGATAAGCTTGAGTCCTACGACTTTCAGGCCACGGGCTTCGACTCGTCGGGTGATTTCGCCGATGAGATTTCGCGAAACTCCGCCTGGCTTGATGAGGACAAGAGTGGTTTCCATTCGAGGGAGAGTTTACCCGTTTGGGGAGTGGAGGGTGGGAAGCGCAGAGAAGCGGCAGGGCCAGCGCAAAGAAGTTAGGAGTCAGGCTCCAGGCTTCAGGCTTCAGGCTTCAGGCTTCAGGCTTCAGGCTTCAGGCTTCAGGCTTCAGAAAGATTGAGACTGACAAGTTCAGAGGTTAATTTCCACCTTTAACAAATCCAGCACCAAAGGTGCGGCTCTACTCTTAGCCTAGGGCAACGCCCTAGGTGAGGAAAACCGACTGTAATGCGGCCTGAAGGGGCGCGTTAATGCCAAACATTGCATGGAATTAGCGCTGCCCTACAGGCCGCGATTCACATACACCTACCTAGGGCTGCGCCGCCCTAGGTTAAGAGTAGAACCGCCCCATTGGGGCTAGAAATGAATGCGTTTATCTCGTTCCCCATTCCAGAACACTGCCAACTCCCAACCTCAGTTCGTTCTCACTCGTGCCTCGTGAAAATGAACGAACGCGAGGCAGAGGTCGTTGACAGTGCCACATCGGGTTGACCGGAAGCCAATTATTACTTCAAATTCTCGGGATTCAGGCCCTGCAGTTCGGGGAGCACGAATAGACCGTCCTTGCGGATCATCACGTCATCGAACCAGATTTCGCCGCCGCCATATTCCGGTCGCTGGATGTTGACGATGTCCCAGTGGATCGAACTCACGTTACCATTGCCTCCCGGCGGGTCGTACGAGTTGCCCGGCGTAAAGTGGAAGCTACCCGCGATCTTCTCGTCAAACAGCGTGTCCTTCATCGGGTGGAGAATGTATGGATTGAACCCGATGGCGAACTCACCGAAGTAGCGGCCGCCCTCGTCGGTGTCGAGAATCTTGTTGATGAGAGCCGTGTTCGGTCCGGCCTCGGCGTCGACAATCTTGCCGTCCTTCATCGTCAACCGGATGTCCTTAAACTCGGTGCCCTGGTACAGGGAAACCGTGTTGTATTGCACCACTCCGTTCACGGAGTCCTTGACCGGCGCCGAGAAGCATTCGCCGTCGGGGATGTTTCGTCGGCCTGTGCAGGCAACCGCGCCAACGCCTTTGATGCTGAACGAACAATCTGTGCCAGGTCCGACAAGGCGGACACGATCCGTGTTGTTCATCAACTCCTGAAGCGGCTCGCAAGCCTTGGCCATGCGGGCATAGTCCATGGTGCAGACATCGAAATAGAACTTCTCGAATCCCGGCGTGCTCATGTTGGCCTGTTGAGCCATGCCTGCGCTGGGCCATCGGAGCGCGACCCACTTGGTTTTGGGGACGCGGACACCGAAGACGACTGGCGTCGTATATTCTCGAGCCCACAGGTTCATGATGTCACCGGACACGTCCGAAGTCTCGGCATAATTATTGGTGCCTCGAAGCGCGATGTAAGCCGTCATTTGCTCCATCTCGTACTTCTCAACCTTGGCGATGAGCTGGGCGCTGGCCTCGCTTAGTCCATGAAGAATCTGGCGACGAACGAGGCTGCTTTCGAGTCGAACCGCGACCTTCGCGCCTTTACTTTGCGCGATGCGCACGACTTCGGCGACACATTCTTCCGGAATATCGAATGCATGGATAAGAAGATTGTCAGCTTCGTTGAGCTGGGTGGAGTGAGTACAAAGCAGTTCCGCAAGCTTTGTAACGCGAGGATCGAGCATAGCCAAATGAACCATACCGCCGAAACAAAGAAATCGTCCCCCGAATGGGAGACGATTTCAGATTTTCATTCCGAGACGGAATTACTTGTTGGTTGCCGGAGCGTTGTCGGCTGGCTTGTTGTCACCAGCAGGCTTGTTGTCGCCAGCAGCCGGAGTGTTACCAGCGGCTGGGGTGTTGCCAGCGGCCGGAGTGTTTGCTGCCGGGGTTGCGCTGGAAGCAGCATTGGTGTCGGTCGTCGACATGCTGTTCGACTTCGGAGCATTGCCACCAGCGGATGCACCGTTAGCAGCGCTGTCGGTGTTGCCTTCGGGCGAGCTGCTGCAACCTACGAGCAGAGCGCCAAGGATAGCGCTAACGGCGAGAATCATAAGAGTGTTTTTCATGTTTTCCTCCTGTCTATGGCAAAAAGAACGGCTCTTGACTTCGTTCGATCGCCAGGGTTATATACCCAAAAACTCTCAACAGATGCTGTTTTGAGTTGGTTTCAAGTTTTTTTAATTACCCGGAGCAAAATTAGAGAAATCAACTCCAGCAGCCCGGATGTCGGTTATTTTCCAGCTCTTCTTCGGAATGATGAACCACTCGTAATCGTTCTCCTTCTTGAGTTCGATCTCGACTTTTGGAATTGGGACATCCTTGGAAAACGTGAGAATATTCACCTTTACAGTTGCCGGGGTTTCGATTCGAGCGGTCTCACCAAAGATTTGCGGCGAAAGATCTTGAAACTCAACATCCGGCTTTTGGTTTTTGATGAACTTAGAAATCTCTGAACCATAGCCGCCCGCCGCTTCGCCGTTCACATTCAGCGATTTACTCAAGAAGTCCAGTACGCCCCCCGGGCGGCCCTCTTTGCTCGCCTGCTGCGCGTCCTTAACCGCCTGAAGGATTAATGTTTTGTCGTCGGGTTGGTTGAGAAAGCCGATCGCTACGCGTCCGGCTACGAGGAGTACGACCACCCCAGCGGTCACACCAAGTATTTTTTTGCCCGAAGTCATCTTAACCTAGACTTACGTTAATCGGAGCCTCACCGCTTCGACGTCGCGCCCCATTTGTCCGATCATTTCATCTAAATTGGAAAAGTTCTCTTCGCTGCGAAGAAATCCTTCCAGACGCAAACGAATGTGTTGGCCGTAGAGAGACTCGCCGGGATAGTCCAATAGATACGCTTCGATGGTCCGGCCGTGGCCACCGACTGCAGGCCGTGTTCCGACCGCGAGGGCGGCCTTGAATTTCTTACCATCGACGAAGAACCACGTTGCATAAACACCATCTTTTGGCATCACCTGATCAAAGCTACGTGCGATGTTCGCCGTTGGGAAGCCGAGCGTCCGGCCCAGTTTTTGGCCATGTTCGACAAAGCCTTGGACTTCAAATCCACGGCCCATATAGCGATTGGCGACCTCAATTTCGCCCTTCCCGACCAAATCGCGGATGATGCTGGAGCTGACGCGGACGCCGTCCACTTCGTACGGCGGAACGACAATCGTCTCGATATGCTGCTGGAGCCAATCCGTGTTGCCTTCACGTCCGTTCCCCATCGCGAAGTCGTGCCCGACCACGACACACGATGCTCGCAGTTTTTCGAACAGGATGGTATCGAGAAACTCTTGGGCGGACATTCGGCTGAGCCAAGCGTTAAAGGGAAGCACGACGCTGAGGCCGACTCCCAACGCCTGTAACTGCTCCAGATTCATCTTGAGCGACGCGATGGCTTTGGGTGCTTTGCTGGGATTGAGAACCGCAAGCGGGTGACGATCGAAGGTGACAACTATGACCGGCACCTCAAGCTGCCGAGCACGGTCGACGGCGGCGCCGATCACCTGCTGGTGTCCGCGATGGACACCATCGAAGGTTCCAATGCAGACAACCGCCTGCTCCCATTCCGGCTTCAGAAGTTCGACGCCAAAATGAACTTGCACTACACATGCTCCTTGCGTTCCGAGAGCCAAGCGAACATTCCTAAGACCGCGATCTGAGCGATGCAAACCCGAATAAGATTGCGAAGCTTGGTCCACGCGAGTGAAGCCAACAGAGGTTCGGGAATGACGCGCGTCTCGCTCGACTGGGTGGAGATGAGCAGAATTGCCATGTAGCACAGTAAGCACCAGATGATGGGCAGCGTGAACGGCAACGGCATACTGAGGCGAGGTTTAGGGATCAGGTTCTTGCTGAATCCGGCCAGGAGCACCAAGAGTCCGGTTGCCACGAGTGGTGCGCTCAGGACGAGAATGGAAGACATTGCCAAGCTAGGTTTGACGAAGAAGAGCCCGCTCCAAACTGCAGAGACGGCGAGGCAGCCAAAACTGCAATTGCCGGCCACAGCAATGCGGTCGGCAAAAGAAACGGTTGGGTCGGAATCCGACCCGTTGATCGGTGAATTCGAGCGAAGCACACTCATATCGGCTGGGCCAGCCTATTCGGGAATATCTTCCGGACGAACTTCGGCAGCGCCGCGGTTTTCTTCCGCAATCTGCTCGTAGATCTCCTTTCGATGGACCGTGACATCACGGGGGGCACGAATGCCAAGCCGAACTTGCTCGCCTCGAACTTCGAGAACGACAACTTCGACGTTATCTCCGATGATGATGGTTTGGTTAACTTTCCTGGTGAGGACTAGCATCCTTCTGCCCTCCGTGGCATCCGAACATTTGGGACCTAAGCCGCCTTCGTTTTGGCAACATCCTGGGTACCCGCAAAGATCGGATACCGAATAGTATACGCCTCATCGTCCAAAATGACTTGTTTTGCTCGTCGAGTTTCCAAGTTTATGATGACGGGAGCGGCGAGGTTTGCAGTAGCTAGCTGCGGCTGGCCAGGAGGAATGGTCGTCGTAACAAGCACGAGGTAATCCGTTTCCTTGGTCAGCCCGAGTTGGGCGGCCTCTTCGTTGCGAATCTCTGGTGAATAGGACGCCAGGAAAGATTCGGGCATGGAAAGCAGGAATGCGAGCTTGGGTTCGTCGAGCGACTGCAGCCATCGATAGGGGCTGCCTTCTTTGGTGTTCACCACGACATATTCGTGGAATTCGCCAAAGCCGATCATGCCCTCTGGGAAGGTCACAATATCGTCATTCGAGTATTCGATTTCGCCGAAGCGAGTGCCGGTTAGTTTCATGAGTGTCATTAGCCTTGAATGAAGTCCATCAAGCTGAGCTTCGATCCTTGGCTCGCCATCTGGAGACTGGCCTGATAGGCCGTCTGGGCACTCTGATAATCCGTAATCGCCTGTGCCAGATCGACGTCTTCGATGTCGGAGACGCCTTTCGTGAGTTCGTCGATGCGACGCGAATGGTCGCTTTGATAGTCGGTGACTGCGCGCATTCGGTTGCCTACTTCACCGCGAGACATATTGACCGACTGAAGATCGGCTTGAATCTGCGATAGGCTTGAATTGCTCAGCGTCGACGTATCGTTGTTGTTCAGCGCCGTGATCATCGTGGTCAAGTTGCTGTACGCTTGGGTGAAGAAGGTGTTTTGCCCCGTGAGCGACAGATCCATCTGCTGCCCCGGTGCCGCCTCGACTTTCACTTTGCCGAGATCGCCGTTGTAAACCAGCGCTCCGCCAGTTTCGGTAAACGAAGCGGTATTCGTCATCGTGCCGGAGAAGATGTAATCCCCGTTGGCATCTTTGCTGTTCGAAAGCTGAACCAGGCGATCGCGAATCGAGGTCACCTCAGAGGCCATTGCCTGTCGCTCGTTCGTGCCCACCGTTGCCGTCGCACCGCTAACGGCAAGTGCGTTGGCTCGGTTGAGAAGCGTCGTGACTTCGCTAAAAGTATTCTCGCTTGACGTGTACCAGCTGTTGGCTCGGTCGAGGTTGGCTGAATACTGCGTAAGACCAGCTTTGACGCTGCGCATCGAAACCACGGTTCCGAACCCTACCGGGTCGTCACCAAGGTTGTTGATCCGCTTGCCTGAAGACACCTTTTGCTGGGCGTCATAGTAAGCCTGCGCGGCGCGGTTCACATTGTTCTGAAGGGTATTGAACTGATAAAACGTGCTGATGCGGTTCATGCTGATCTCCTGGTATTAATATCGGTTTTTAGCACTGCCATTCCTCACAGTTATCGACTCAACATATTGATCAAATCACTGGTGACTTGGTCCATGGTGTTGAGCACCTTTGCCGCAGCTTGATAGCTGCGCTGAAACTTCAGCATGTTCGCCATTTCGTCGTCGAGGTTAACACCAGAGACGTCCTGAACCTGAGCATCGACCTGCTCGCTGAGGGCGTTGGCTGTATCGACGGCGTTCTTGGCAACGGACACATCTCGTCCGACCGTACTCACCACGTTGGTATAGTACGCACCGAGAGTCTGATTCCCCAGTCCCGCGATCTTTGAATCTCGCAACGAGGAAAGCGCCATTGCTGCCGACCCGTCTCCCGACGAATTGGTATAGCCAATAGCGATGTTTTGCGAATTCGTATCGACCGCATTGGAGAGCGCGAGGTCCACCGCACCGGTTTGCGGGTTCGAGTCATTGAAGAACTGAACACCGGTTGAACCGTTCGCCGTATAACCCGCCATCTGAATCGAGTTGACCTGGGTACGAAGCGTGTTTGCGAGCGTATCTAACTGGCCCATATAGCCGGCCGTTTGATTGGAGTTATCGAAAAGCCCCTTTAGGCGGCCACTTGAGATCGACCAGTTTCCAACGGAGTCAGTCACGGTCCCAGAAGCGGCATTGAAACTTGTCGGAAACGTTTTTGCTCCAACTTGATCAACCAACGTAAAGCTTCCCACAAACACCGACATACTTCCGTCGCTGTTGGTATTCGTGTCCACATTGACCAACTTCGAAAGGTCGGCAATGCTCTCATCGCGTTGGTCCATCAGATCGTTGGGCGAACCACCCTGAGCAACCTGCTTGCGAATCTCAACGTTCAAATTCTGTATCTTGTTTGCCAGAGATTGAATATCTGAAATTGTCTGCGTGATCTGTTGATTTTGTGAAGCGGACTGATCTCGCAAGGAAACGTAAGTCGAGCTGATCTTGCTCGCCAAGTCACGACCGGCGGACTGCACTTGCAAGAGGTTCGCCGGGTTTGACGGGTTAGAACCAAGCGCTGACCACGAGTTAAAGAAGGTATCGAGCGCGGTGCTGATGCCGCTGCCTTGCACGTCGAGGAACATCGACTGGACCTTCTCAAGGTTTCCAAGCGATCCCTCGGCTTGTCCTTGCTGGGAGTAGGCGTCTTGGCGACGAGAATCCAGCATGGAGTCTTTGATCCGATTGATCGAGCTGACCGTAACGCCCGAACCAATACTGATCAGCCGGTTGGCGTAGATCGTATCAGGGTCAGTCGCTTGATAGCTGACGGCTTGGCGCGAGTAGCCGGTCGTATTGACGTTGGCAATGTTATGCCCCGTCGTATCCAATCCACGCTGAAAAGCGCGGAGAGCTCGACTCGCGGTCTCAATGCCAGAAAATGGGCTTGGCATAATCTTTCTCCTTAAGCAGCTGCGTCCACGAGGACCGACATCGACGCGCTCTTGGCACGGGTTCGGTAGGGTCCCTTACCGGCAACGGCGGCTTTGGCGATCAGCGTCAGCGTGCCGTTGATGTATGTCATTTCACTTTCAAACAGCTTTCGATTCTTCGCAACGACGTCCTGGATGTTCTGCGAAGCAGACAAGACTTTGTTCGCGGTGAGTTGAACCTGGGCGGCTTCGGTCTTTTCGAGAACCGAAACAAGACCTCGAAGGCTGAGGGTTGGTGCCTCGAGCTCTTCGGCCAGCCTTTTCGCCTCTGCCAATGCTAGTGCATCGATGCGACGGAGTTCTGTGGTCATGAGGTCGAGATCGGGCTGCAGCCGCTCGACTCGCGGAACATCGCGAAGGGTGACCGCGACGGTCTGCTCGTGCAGACATCGCAGGATACTATCGGAGGAAGCGAGCCATTCGCTCCATAAGGATTGCAGGTGTCGGGATTTCATGCTTTTTTCTCGATCGTTTGTAGTCTAAGACGGGTCTTGGCTTGAGCCAAGGCGAGGGGTGCCACCTTGTTGAAGATGGTGTCGCTGATGTGAAGAGTTCCGCGCTGAGCCATCACATCGGACAGGTTCTGCTCGAACATGTCGCGGTAGATTTCTGCGCCGGGAACGTTGGCGCTAAAGAGTCCTTTCTTGCCGCCTGCGCTTTGCAGGAGCGACTTGAACATGAACGCTTCGAGTCCGTCGGTTGCCTTCTTCAACGTGGCCAAGTCAGTCTTGGCTTCGTTGACGACGGCAACGGCTTTGGCCGCTTGAAGGCTGGCGTTTATCATTGAATCACCAGCCGTGCCTTCAGCGCACCCTGCTCTCGCAGAATCTGAAGGATATTGATGATGTCGCTGGCCTTGAGGTGCAGCTCTTGGAAGATATGGGCGAGGTCGGCCACCGTGGTATTGGGAGCCATGACCGCGATATCGGCATCTTTCTGGTCTGTCGAAACCGACGTATTCTTTACCGGAACCGTGTCGCCCTTGCCGAACGCATTCGGCTGTGAAACCGTGTTCTGTTCTTCGATCTTGACGCTGATACCACCGCTAGCAATAGCAACCGGTGCGATGCGCACATTGCCACCAATGGCGATCGAGCCCGTCTTTTCGTTGATGACGACTACGGCGGCGTTATCCACCATGACGTTGATCTCTTCTAACTTGGACATCGCCATGACGGGAGACATGCCTTTTGGCAACGAGACCGAAATGGTTCCGCCCGTCTCCGCCTCAGCAAGGAACTCGGGATACTTCTTATTGATGGCATCCTGAATCCGGCTTGCGGTCGTGATGTCGGCATCGAGGAGCTCCACGTACATCTTGCCGTCGTAAACCAATTTGGTCGGTGCGCCTTTTTCGACCATCGCTCCGCTTGGAACGCGGCCGGCAGTCAGGAATCCGACGGAAGCCGATGTTCCGCCCTGTGACGCGCCAAAGCCTCCGATTGAGACGGCGCCCTCGGCGAGCGCATAAACCGTTTCGTTATCGCCCACGGCGAACAGTTCGGTTCGGAGCAAAAGCCCACCTTGCAGGCTTCCGGCATCGCCTGCGGAAGCGACCGTGACGTCCAGCTGCTGGCCATTGTTGGCGAACGCAGGCAGTTCGGCGCGGACAAAGACTAACGCACAGTTCTTGGGCTCGATCAGCGCAGGATTTACATCCTGGCCAAGTGACTTCATGTAGTTCGCGATCGCGGCTGCGCTCTGCGGATTCTTTCGCGTGTCCCCTGTGCCTTTGAGGCCAACCACAACGCCGACGCCTAGGAGAGAGTTCGACCGGATTCCGCGGAATCGCGCAACATCCTTCAGCCGTACATTGACACCGCTGGCTTCCGCCTTCTGCATGTTGTTCATGCGTCGGCTCATTTCGTCCGCGATGCTGGGTCGCTTGGAATCTTGACCATCGGTGGGAGGGCCAGAGCGCTGAGCAAGGCTAGAACCGGCGACCATGAGGACCGCGATGAGGGAAAGCATCTTCATTAGAACAGCCACCCGAGGATCTTGGAAATCACACCTTGCTTCTGCTTCTTGTATATTGCACCGGCGCCCTCGCTCTTGATCTCCGCGTTGGCGAGGTTCTCGCTGAGCACGGTGTTATCGGTTCGGATGTCGTCGACCCGGCAAATACCCGAAAGAGTGACCTGCTGCGTCTCGTGGCCGTACTTCACGGCTCGAGTACCTTCGACCACCACGGTGCCATTGGGCAAAACCTGTTTGATGAGAACGGCGACCTTGGCTGTCATCGTGGCCCGTTGGTTCGAGGTGCCCGAGGTTTGCAGAGCCTGGTCAGTACCCGACGAAGATGCCCCGGTGAGAGTAGAGAGCAACCCGATCTTCAGCCAATTGGCTAGCGGAATCGACGTCGGATCGTTCTTGACGGTCTCCTTCTTCGTGTTCTGCATATCGTTTTGGTATTGCGAAGTATTGGATTCGCTGATGATCACCGTGAGAGGATCGCCAACCCGATGGGCAGTGCGAGCCTTGAAAGGCGAGTTGTACTTTTTGGGCGTAAGGGAGCCGAAGTTATCGCTGGAATCCACTTGCTGGCCAAAAGCCACGGCGGTAAAGGCGAGAAGGACGATCGGTAGGATTCTCATAGTTTCACTTCCACAAGGTTGGCCCCGATGAGGGTGCCGGTCACAGTCGTACCGTTGTCGGTTTGGACCGAAAGAGTTTGGCCAAGGTAGGCAGCGGAGGCGGCTTTTCCACTCACTTCCACAGTGGCAAAGTTGGACTTCATACGAAGGCGAACGACATCGCCGCGCTTCACACCCGGTAGGGCTGGCAGTTCATACTCGACACGAGTTGAGTTCACCAATTTGCCATCCACCGAAATATCCACATAGCCCGACACTTCGGAATTGCCCATCGTGAGCTGGGTTACATCGAGGTTGAGCTTGCCCAGCGGAACATTCGACGCGTAGATGGTGTGCTTTTCTTGAAGCTTCGTATCGAATCCAAACTTGGACTTGAGGGCATCCGAAACTGCTTTCGCTATGTCAGATGGTTCAACTCGTTGGCTCTCACGTTCCACTGATGCGCCCTCCGGCACCGTGATTTTCACGTTCGTCAGATCGATATGAGCGGCAAGGATATTGGCGCGAACATGAATGAGCGTCATTCCACGCTTCGCACCATAGATGGGCGCCTTGCCAAAGTCGACTGCGCTGAGCTTTTCTTTCAGCTCAGGATCTCCATCGATCTTGGCGATCTCGCCGAGAAGTATGTGATCGCTCTTGACTTGTGAAGTCGAGTTGATGACGACCTCTGCCGTAGGCTTATAAAATGCTTCCGAACCAGTCTGGACGTTCGGCTTCGATACTTGATTGCCCTGCGTCGTCTTCGTCGCAACCAGCGGAGTCGATCGGATAACTCCAGCGATCCATTCGCCAGGATTGGTAAGTGTGGGTTTCGCCGTCGTCGATACGTAGTTTCCGACCTTGACAAACCCTGCCTTGGCATCGAAGACCGCGATAACAAGGCGTCCAAGAGATTTGGTACCTGCCGGACTCTGAGCCGAAATCGCACCGTCGAGCGACACCGCGAGCTTTGTCGTATTGGCAGGAGCGACCAGTCGCGGCACCAACATCGAGCCATCGCTAGCGACCAAACCTTGGGCCGTCGGAGTGAGCTTGGCTTGGCGGGCGTAGACGATTTGTGTTCCCTTGGCGAATCGAAGATAGCCGTCGCCTTCGATGCGCACATAGAGTGCGGGCATTTGCCCAGCGGCGAGAGTAAGAAGAATGCTACCGATCATGATTACCTCTTGAGGGTGTTAAGGATCGACAGCATGTCGTCCGAAGTCTGGATCGCCTTCGAGTTGATTTCGTAGGCTCGCTGGGCGCTGATCATTCGGACCATTTCCTCGACGACCGATACGTTCGACCCTTCGAGATAGCCAGATGAAATCGTTCCCGAGCCATCGGTCCCAGCCGGTACAAGGTTGGGGGCTCCGCTGGCAGCGCTCTCGGCCCACAGGTTGTCTCCGGTTCGAGTAAGTCCAGCCGGGTTGGCAAACATTGCCACCGTGATCTGCTCAATCTTCGTTGGCGTCGAATTGCCGGGCATAACTGCAACGACCGTTCCGTCTGCGCCAATATTGATTTGGGTCGCACCGGCCGGAATCGTAACTTGAGGCACCAGCGGATAGCCGCCGCTGTTCACCAACAAGCCGGTCGCGTCCTTCTTAAAGCTGCCGTCACGAGTGTAGCCGAAGCTTCCGTCCGGCTTCATGACGCGGAAAAAGCCATCGCCGACAATCATGAGGTCGAGCGGGTTTCCGGTGGAAAGGGATGCGCCTTGAGTGAGGTCGTTGGCCGTGGCCGAAACCATCGAACCAAGACCAAACTGGACACCTGTCGGCGTCTTAAAATTTTGCCCGACGGCGGTACCTGCGGCTTGGACGGTCTGGTACACCAAGTCGTGAAATTCAGCACGTTGATGCTTGAACCCAGTTGTGTTGACGTTCGCGAGGTTATTCGAGATAACGTCCAGATTAAATTGTTGGGCAACCATTCCGGTTGCCGACGTATTGAGCGATCTTAACATGGCGGCTATTCATGGTTTGCCATCCTTTGCGCTTTAAGGGCCTCGCATCCTGCTCAGCCGGTCATGGTCTTCTGGCGAAGACTAGTGTTTTTCCATAAGGGTCACGAGCTTGCCCGTCATGTCGTCCTGGGATTGGATCGACCGTTGGGACATCTCGAAATTGCGTTGAACCGTAATGAGCTGAACCATAGCGGTGACTGGCTCGACGTTGCTGGCTTCCAGCGCGCCGGGAACGATATCCGGGTTTGTGACCGGGACAGGCGTTTTGCCATCCTCGGGACTCCAGAGATTCACACCGACCTTCTGGAAGTCGGTTTCGAAGACTCCGAGCTGGGTTAAAGTGTTGTCACCCTGGTGAACGTAACCCTGCTCGTCGATCTTGACCTGGTCCTTGCCCGTAGCTCTGATCACGCTTCCGCGATTGTCGAGGACGGGATAACCTTGATCGTTGACCAACTGGCCACTGCTGTCCATCGAGAAGTGCCCATTTCGTGTGTAGTAGGTTTTGCCGTCCTTCTGGATGGCAAACATTCCCTGCGAATTTCGAAATGCGACGTCGAGGGGGTTGCCCGTGGGCTTGATGTTGCCGACGCTTCGATCGACGCTAACCGCAACCGAATCGGGACCATTGCCCATGGTTCCGATGAATCCACCGTTGCCACCTTCGCCATAAAGATTCTTCATCATGACGTCGGCAAAGGCGAGGTTGTCGGCCTTGTATCCGTTGGTTCCGATGTTCGCCAGGTTGTTCGAGATGACGTCCATCCACTGAGCGGTGGTCGCCATTCCTCGTGCGGCGGTGTATATGCCTCGGTTCATCCCGTATTAGGAATCGGCAGGTATTTACAACAGTTTAGGGCGCAAACTTTGCAATCTACTTTAGGTTTGGCTGCGCGAGCGGGGGAAGCGGAAGAAGCGGCAGGGCCCGCGCAAAGGAAGTGGGAAGTCAGGCTTCAGGCTTCAGGCTTCAGGCTTCAGGCTTCAGAAAGATTGAGGCTGACAAGTTTAGAGGTTAATTTCCACCTTTACCAAATTCAGCGCCAAAGGTGCGTCTCTACTCTTAGCCTAGGCAACGCCCTAGGAAGGGAATGTTACGATGTTGTGGCCTGAAGGGCAGCGCTAATTCCACACGATTTGAACGTTGGCCGCATTTGGCGATGGCCATTTGTTCCAAGGGATTCCGTCGTATGATGTCGATATGTTGGGGTTGCTTGTTGCTATTCCGGTGCTATCTGGCTCAGGGCTTTCGCGGATTGAGAGCGACATGGTGGAGGCGCTTCGTAAGCGTAAGATCGATGCCGTTGTCCGGTGCATGGATTCTCAGTTCATGCTGTTTACGATCATTGGGGGCAAGGAAGCAAAGCTCAAGCCTCGCCGGTTGGACGATGCCTACCTCGTCGCGGGTGATTGCTTTATTGGAACCGTGTTTGGCGATGATGCAACCGGTCAACTTGAGCGGATCTCGAGGCTCATTACGTTGAGCGAGACAAAGGCGCATAAAGACGCTGCTTACTTGCCACACATCGTTCGTTCCCGACATAACGACCTTACAAGGTTCACGATCCGGGGTTCGCTAGGTCCCCATTGGTATTGGGAGCTTCACTACATTAAGAAGCCGGACGGACGTGTTTCTCTCCAACGAGTCTGCGAGTTCGATCATGCGGAGAAGTTTGTATGGTAGTCGTTGCCGTACTACTCGCCGCGGCTCGGCAAGAGGAAATGAATCTACCAAAAGCAGAGCTTAGGCTTGTTCGTGCCATCAAGGATAAGAATTGGGCAAGGCTCCTTCCATTTGTCGACGGTCCGGTCCGGTTGCGCTCGGTGAGTAACATTTATGGCGATCACGATGCGGTTCTGAAAAAGCGTTTCTCGGAGGCTCAACTTTCCCGTCTCTGGAAAGTTGAGATTGAATTCGGAACTCTTCGTCGTGGAATGTCTGCTACCCATGCCAGCAAACTACTCAAGATGTACTCGCATGATATTGGCTCGGGCCTGGATACCGATATGACTTGGCGACCCAATTTGACGAAGTCCGGCCGGAACGGCGATATCGTTGCCAAGATCGCCTCGGGGGCTTACTACGACTTTGAACTTCAGTATCCCTCCAGGAACTCACCCAAGATTATCCGCCTCTTTGATGTCGATCACTTGAAGACATGGCCATACCTTTGGACAAATACCGGTGGCCCCGATTAGGTGTTGGGAAGAAACTGGCGCTGCCCTTCAAGCCGCAAAAATCTTACACTCCCCACCTAGGGCGTTGCCCTAGGCTAAGGATAGAGCCGCCCCCTTGGGGCTATCAATCAAGAAGACTTAGGCTCAAAAGAAGAGGATATGGAAGCCAAGAATAAGGGGCCCTTTCCTCTAAAGACTGCAAACTGCAGACTGGCTTTGCCGCTTCCCACGCTTCTTTCCGCTGGCTCTGCCGCTTCTTTGCGCTTCTCTAAACCTGCCCAAACTTCCGTTCTTTCTCGTAGTACGGTTCCATGCCTCGAAGGGCATTGATGCGCGCCTGCGTGCTGGGGTGGGTGCTCATCAGGTCGTCGCGCTCCTTCAGAAGTTGAAGAGGGTTCACGATGTACATGTGCTGAGTCGCCCGATTGGCGGCTTCGAGCGGGTCGGGGTCGTTCGAGATCTTTTGCAGCGCGCTCACGAGCCCCTCGGGATAGCGGGTCATTTCGGCGGCGCTGGCGTCCGCGAGGAATTCACGCTTTCGGCTGACGGCCAGTTCCAGCATCCAACCTGCGAGAGGAGCGAAAATCGCGAGCACGATTCCGAGAATGAGGAAAACCGGGCCGAGCGAGCTGTCATCGTTGTTATTGTTGTTAGACCGTCGGCTGCCGCCCCAGAATCCCCACCGGAGTTGGCTCGATAGAAAATCGGCGAGAAGCGCGATCATCCCGGCCAGAATCGTCACCATCGTCATGTACCGAATGTCGTAGTTGCGAATATGACTGAGCTCGTGGGCCATGACACCTTGAAGCTCGTCCCGATTGAGCTTCGAGAGGAGGCCACTCGTAATGCACACGATGCCGTTTTGAGGCGAAGTACCGGTGGCGAAAGCGTTCGGCGCGCTATCGTCGATGACATAAACCTTGGGCATTGGCATGCCACCGGCGATCGCCATCTCCTCGACGACATTACGAAGCATGCGGTCTTCTTCCACGGTTGCCTCACGGGCACCAGAGATTCCCAGGATCATTTTCGGGCCGGTCGAGCGAGCAATGAGGGCGACGATGCAACCGACTCCAAAGGCGCCACCCGCACCATAGAACCAAATCTTGGGGTGCCAGATGCCGACGATGCAGGCGCCGAGTCCCGTGACGATGAGGAGCATGACGCATACGAGCAGGAAACTGCCCCGCTTGTTGGCGTCGATCTGCTCGCGAATCGTCTTTCGCATGGTCCTTGTTAGGTTACGCCATTCATGGGTGGAAAGATTCAGGGGAGCCTATTCAAAATAATTGGTGCGTTCTGGATCTCTTGTTTCAAATGTGGCACTGGTATGTCCGCTGCCCAACTGAGACATACCAGTGTGCTGATAGTTCGAGGATAATTTTTGTAGCCTCGGGGCAGCGGTCCGGGAAGTCGAAGGGAGAACCTCCATTCTTTCGAACCGAGGCAGCGACTAATACCACTGTTCGGATTCAGTGCCAGATCACGTAATGTCTTAACCCAGCGCTTTGTTCAAAATCGCGGCTAGGCGATATCCCGCCAAGACGGCTTGCTTGCGGCAGAGCAAAGACTCTTGGGCAAGGTACGCGCCGTCGGGTTGATCGCCCGAGTGCATCGAACCGTACACGAACTTATCGGCGAGCTTGGCTCCCGTTCGAATCCAGTTCATCGGATCCAGATCCTTCACCTCGGCCGAACTCGGCTGGATGGACCCATCGGCCGACCACCGATCCGATACCGCTTCTACATTCGGAGAAAGGCCCTTTTGACGGTCCTCACCAATCGCTCGGCCAATTCCACCATCCCATAGGCTATGGAGATTGGTACTTCGGCCACCCTCGGTGCGGTCGATCTTGAACTTATTGCCGCCAGCATCGCCGTTGGCGTTGTTCTCAAAGCTGCTAACACAGTGGAGCGGCTGGTGGAGATCACCCGTTACGTGCTCAATCCAATAAAGCCACCAACATGCCATCTTGGGGTCACTTAGTCCACCCTTGTTAGCCTTCGTGAGTTCCGAAATCGCGAGGTTCAGCGCGGCATTTCCGTTTGATGGATCGATCTCCGGCGTCGCACCCTGGAATCGAATCGGCAAATCGTAATAGTGCCATGTCTTGCAACGGCTGCCTTCGGCGCCGACGGAGGAAATCTTGGCATTAAACCGCGAATTCATGGCAGGAATGATGTCTTCGAACACGGTGTCATTCTTGTTCTTCATGTAGTCGCAGAATGTGGAGGAATACCGAAACGCGTCGCGCACGCCTTGGGCTCCGACTTGGAACTTCGGTTCACCGGCATTAAGGATTTTCTCGATCTTTGCTTTCGCAGTAGAACTCAATTTGGTCCAAGCAATATCGGCAATCTGCTGGTGGCCATCGCCACTCCAAGCCATTACGAAAGTTGGTGCCAAGGCAAACAAAAAGGGCAGTACGCGCATATCCAGATTATGGAACGCGCGGCCACCCTAAATGTTCCCAAACGTCCTAGGTCAAAGCTGGCAAATGGCTCTTAGTTCTAACGTGTCTGGCTCCGCCGAACTCGACATGAAGTCCCAGAACACTTCCCCCGAATAGGTATCGACTTCGCCGTTGGTGCTCACCAATTTGCCCGGAAGCTTGACGGCGACCGACATGCCGATCATGCCTGACTGAGAGTCGTCGGATTCTTGGTTCGGCGATGGCTTCTTACTATCAAGCATATTGCTATCGTCCAGTTTTGCAAGGAGAGTGTTGACCGTCTTTCGTCGGTCCGCTTCGCTGAGTCGACTGCCAAATTGCTCGGATAGGAGGCGATCTTCAATGCCGCCCATGCGGTTCCGGATGCGATGAACCGCACCATCCAGGTTGAGCAAGAACGAACCGAGGAGGTGGTCATCCGGCCCAAAGAGTAGGCGCGTAATGGCAACTTCCGACTTCTTTGCAATCGCATCCAAATCGGCGTCGGTGGCGAGTCCAGCTGGCAACGCGGCCCGCATTTCCTTGCGAAAGTCATTGGCTTCACTGGTCGATCGCGGCTTAGGATCCCCAATCAGGACGATCTTCTCGTAATACTCCAAGCGGTTGCCTTCGAGTTTGCGGACAATTACATAGTTCTTGTACCGCGTTCCGCTTTTGTCCTTGATGATGACGTCGGTGATCGGACCCTCGCCAACTTTCAGAGTTCGCTTGAGAGTTGTGGTGCGGCCATCTTTGGTCTTCTCTTCGGACTTGGACCATTCGGATCCGGTGGGAACCGAGAAGAGTTCCGGCGCTTGAGCCTTGTCGTCTCCCATGCTCGGCATATCGCGCGTGGTCAGTTTCACTACTCGGTTCCAAGTTCCGTCGGCATTGATGGTGGAGACGGCTGAGCTGCTCCCGCACCCTACAGTCACAATTGCAGCAACGATAATCCAAAGCCAAGCGAGGCGATGCATGTCCCATTGTAACCTGTTCGCACTTTCAAGAAGAGTTCAGCGTAGACTAAAGGCGAATGGCGTACCGCGATTTTCAACACTTCCTGCAAGCCCTTGAATCAGCAGGGGAATTGAAGAAGATTTCGGAGCCAGTTTCGCCCTATCTTGAGATCACCGAGATCACCGATCGGGTTGTGAAGAAGGCTGGCCCTGCCCTGCTGTTCGAGAACGTCGTTGGGCCATCGCATCGCCTCGGAACCGCCGATCCCTTGAGTGCAGTGATGAATCATCCGTCCATTCACCCTTCTGCTCGCCCGACCGATTCCCGCAAGTACGATTTCCCGGTTGCGATCAACACAATGGCGACCCGGAAGCGGATGAGCATGGCGCTCTCTTGCGACGACTTCGAAGAGCATGCGGCCCGGATTGCGGCTCTGTTGAAGCCAGAAATTCCTTCCGGCCCGGTAGCGGCGCTTAAGAAACTTCCGTGGTTGCTGGGCGAAATGAAGAACGTCCCACCGAAGACGGTTTCGAGCGGCAAATGCCAGGAAATCGTTTGGCAAGGCGACGAGATCGACCTCTACAAGCTTCCTGTCCTAACCTGCTGGCCCGAAGACGGCGGTCCGTTTGTGACCCTACCGCTGGTGTTTACCAACGATCCGAACACCGGCAAGCGCAACGTCGGAATGTATCGCATCCAGATTCACGATAAGAACACCTGCGGCATGCACTGGCAGATGCACAAGACCGGAATGCGCCAGATGGAAGACGCAGGCAAGAAGGGCAAGAACCTTGAAGTCTGCGTGGTGCTAGGTGGCGATCCAGCTTACACGTTCAGCGCAATTTCGCCGTTGCCGCCAGGAATCGATGAGATGCTCTTCGCTGGCTTCCTCCGCAAAGAGAATGTTGAGTTGGTGAAAGCGAAGACGGTGGACATCATGGTTCCGGCCGACGCCGAGATGGTAATCGAAGGATACGTCGATCCCTCCGAGCGGCGCCTGGAAGGTCCATTTGGCGACCACACTGGCTACTACTCATTGGCGGAAGACTTCCCGGTTCTGCACGTGACCGCGATCACGATGCGGCCCAAGGCGGTGTATCCGGCAACCATCGTGGGGCAGCCACCGATGGAAGATGGTTGGATGGGCAAGGCGGTGGAGCGCATCTTCCTGCCCATGATCAACCTGACGGTGCCTGAAATCGTGGACATGAATCTGCCCGTCGAGGCGACGTTCCACAACATGGCATTTGTGTCGATCAAGAAGAAATACCCCGGACACGCCTACAAGGTGATGAATGCGATTTGGGGCCTGGGCGGATTGGCGTTCACGAAGTTCGTCTTCATCTTCGACGAAGACTGCAACGTTCAAGACATCGGGGAATGCTTGTTCCGAATTGGAGCCAACTGCGATCCTTCTCGGGACACGTTGCAATCCAAAGGGCCGGTCGACCAGCTCGACCATGCCTCGGTGGCCGAGGGATTTGGGGGCAAGATGGGGTTCGATTGCACCCATAAGTGGCCGGGAGAGAATGGCTTTAGACGGCACTATCCGAAGCTGATCACCATGGCGGAGGACGTGGTAAAGCGAGTTGACGAGATGTGGGGACGACTTGAGCTGTGAGTGTTTAGCCCTGGATAAGAGTTTTGTGGGAATCGCCTAAGCAAGGCACCACTCCCAGTACCTACAACACTTCCGCGACTTCGGCGTGGCCCTCTTCCGTCGCGAGTTCACGAGGGTATTTGCCATCCGGTCCCGGTTGCGGCGTCGCCCCGTGCTCTTTGAGGAATAGCGCCAGCGGTTTGTTGCCCAAGTGCGCGGCGTAGTGGAGCGGAGTCCAGCCGGACTTTGAAGCAAGATTCACATCCGCACCTTCGAATACCAATTCTCGCGCAATCGTCTCGTGTCCATTGGCCAAGGCGGAATGCAGTGGAGCGACTCCGAGGCCATTCTTGCTGAGAGTGTCGAGCTCGACTCGGCTCCCGAGGAGGATCTTCATCGCTTCTGGACGGCCAAAGAAGGCCGCAAGGTGGAGGGGTTGAAACCCGTCCGGGCTAAACGAAACTTTGTTGGCGTCGGTAAGGCCCTTCTCAAGTTCGACGACGCGGCCAAAAGCGGCTGACTCAAAAATTGTTAAGGTTGACTTTTGGCTAGCGATCGCCTCGGCTAAGTCCTTTTGGCCATAGTACAGCGCCCACATCGCGGCACTCACACCATCATCGCCCACTTCATCCGCCAGAGTGGGATTCTGCTCCAACAACGCGAACGCCGCCTCGGGCTGTCCCTGCTGGATCAATTCGATCAACGCCATTTTTCTTTTGATAGTATCAGAATTGCGATGCCTTGACAATGTTCAGCATGTCGCGGAATGCAGGGTTGTCGGCGGTCTTGCACCATTCATAGGCCACTGCCTCCGTATGGGCAGGGGCAGCGCCAGCGTCGCGGATGCGCTCCATGCCTAGCTTATGACGGTCTTGAGTGCGGGCGGAAACCGCATCGGGGCAGACCACGACTTCGTACCCAGCGGCCAGAAGTCCGTGAGTCGTAAGCGAGACGCAGATGTGGGTCTCGATACCCACGATCACCACCTGCTTTCGTGGTTGGGCCTGAACCGCTTCGATCGCCGAAAACATCATCTTGCGCTTAGGGTCACCCACGTAACCCGCCAATTGAGGATGCGTGCCTCCCATGCGCTCTGGGTATTGCTCGGTTGCCAGGATGGGCACGCTCAGCGCCTTGGCAACCTGGCACAGGAAGTCACACCGAGCGAGGACTCGCTCCGCTTCCCAGATGGGAGCCAAGAACTTTTCCTGCACATCGACCACCAGCAGCAGGCTTGAATCTGGGCTCAATTGGACACAGGACATTGTATGATTTTGACGCTGATTTAGCCCAAAGTGCTGGACACGGCAACAATACTAGGTTAAAATAGGCATAACTTGGGGCAGGAGGGCTTTTGCTCGCCCCTTAAGGCGATCGGAAACTGTTATGAAAACGACTCTCATTGCGCTGGCTGCGCTGATGGTTACGGGTGCAGCGTATGCCCAAAACAACGATATGAATGGCGTGTCCTTTAAGTTGGGCATGGCTTTCCCCTTGGACAACACGCTCTCGGGCGTCAACGACAACTTCACGAGCCTGGGCATTGAATTCACAACGCCTTCTCCAATGGTTCGCAACACGGAGAGCTATCTCTCGATCGAGTACTTCTCGAAGAGCCTCGGTTCATTCGGCAAGGGTTCGGCTATCCCGGTCACGTACAACATGCGATTCTTCCAGAAGACCGGAACCGCTCGACAGACCTACGCCTACGCTGGTCTCGGCTTTGCAGTTCTCGACTTTATCGGCGCGAGCCAGACGGTTGCAGCAGTCCGCGGCGGCTTCGGCATGAACATCAGCGAGCACGGCTTCGTCGAAGCTGGCGGCACGTTCACGGCCAACAGCAACACCAACGGCGCATTCAACACCGTCGGCATCTACTTCGGCTACAAGTTCTAAGCTTCGGCTCATATAGGGAAAGCCCTTCCAATTTCGGAAGGGCTTTCTTGCTTTTGGCTCATCGCAGCCACGTTTGGAACCAACGCCGAGCTTCATCCGATATGATGGATTTAATATGCTCACAATCTGCCTCTTTGCACCGGCGCTGCAAACCCTCGTGATCGGGGGCGGGCCTAATCCTCAATACAATCAGGTCGCTATTGAGAGCAATGTTCGCTACATGGGCAAGATTGTGAAGCCCGATGCTCCGTTCAGGGTTCTCTTTGCCGATGGAAGTTTGACGACGAAGACCGTTCAGTACATGAACGACAAGCCTGTGGGAGAGGAGAAAATTGGTCCATTTTCGGTGGCGGGTTCGCGAAAGGTCTATCGCGAGCCGCAGGTTCCGCGACTGGATGGCCCCGCCCACCTGGAAAACGTGAAGGCGGAAATCGCCGCCCTTGGGCAGAACTCGAATCCTGCCTTCATCTACTTTACGGGCCACGGAAGTATCGCGCCCGATCTCAAGGTCAGCCAATTCGACCTTTGGTCTCGACAGCGATTTGCGGTGCCTGACCTCATCGATTCGATCAAGGCGTATCCGAAGAATAAGAAGGTCACCGTGCTCATGGTTCAGTGCCACTCCAGCGACTTTGCCAAGGTGATCTATCGCAATGGGGATCCAATATTTGGATTAGCCGACAATCGGGTGTGCGGATTCTTTGCCAGCATCTCGGCCCGACCGGCGGCTGGCTGCACGCCGGCGATTGAGGAAGAATTCTACAAAGACTTTTCCAGCTACTTCTTGGCCGCGCTCACGGACAAGGACCGGGTGGGAAGAACCGTGACAGGCGCCGATTTCGATCACGACGGCAAGGTAACGATGAGCGAGGCGTTCTGCTGGTCGTTGGTGAACGACGATTCGATCGATACGCCCGTCTGCACCACCGACGTCCTATTGAAACTGGCGGGACAATTACCCGATGCCGATGTTTTCACGACGCCCTATGCAGATGTCCTGAAGTGGGCCAATCCTTCGCAAAGAGCGGCGCTGATGGGGCTGTCGGACAAGCTAGGGCTGGATAGTGAAGACCGCCTCAACGTCGCATTCGGCAAGTACGGAAAGATCACCGAAAACGAAGAGCGCCCGCAGCAGATTCTGGGCTATCGGTTTGTATCGTTGGCGCGCAGTGTGGTGCTGGGACACGCGATGAAGTCGAGTTCCGATCGCACGCTTCGGAATCGGTTTGACGAGTTGACCAGGGACGAAGCATCGAATCCGTTCGCGCCGTAGGCATTGGAGACCATACTACAGCAACCGCGACCTTTCAGGCCGCAGATCTTTCGTACGGGAATTCCCTAGGCTTCGCCTAGGGCTCAACAAATGTGGCCTTTCAGCCACGGATGGTCTCAGCAGGCTGAATAGATCCCGGTCAAGGATCTATTGTTTCGCGGTCATTCCCGCAGCCCCGGAGGGGCAAAGCTTGCTGAGCCCAAGGCAAAGCCTTGGGTATCCAATGTCGATGACTTGGCGGCCTGAAGGGTCGCGCTAGGCATAGATTCGTGTCGAAGCGAATCTGACGTGGCACTGGTAAAGACGTCTGCGACGCTGGGATTTACCAGTGTTCAAGATCAAAGCCCGAGGCCTGAATTGGTAACATGCCACCTCTAAATAAGAAAGCCCTTCCGAATTCGAAAGGGCTTTCTTATACTGCTGCGAGATGAATCTCGCAGTTAAAAGCGCGAACAAGTTCACGCACTCCAAATGATGGTTAGCTAATCTGCGCCCAGATTTCCTTGAGCGAGGCAGCGGATTTCTGAAGTCCTTCCTTCTCTTCAGCGCTCACACTCGGTTCGATGACTTCCACCACGCCATGGCGGCCGACGACGGTCGGAAGGGAGAGCGAGATGTCCGAGATGCCGAGCTTGCCGCTCTGCACTGAGCTCACCGGAAGCACCTGGTGCGTATCAAGTGCGATCGCCTCGACGACTTCCTTGATCGAAACGCCAACCGCACGACCCGCCCCACCCTTGAGGCGGATGACTTCGGCGCCCGACTTTCGCGTGAACTCGAACACGTCCTTCACCGACTGGTCGGTGACGCCCGGGTAAGAGGTCAACGGAACGCCGGAAACCGTCGCGCTGGAAAGAATGGGCACCATCGTGTCGCCGTGCTCGCCAAGGACGAGCGCCTTCACGTCGGTCGACGAGAGGTTGAGCGAGTCGGCGAGGAGCGATCGGAATCGAGCCGTGTCGAGAACCGTACCCAGACCGAGGACTTGGCTCTCGGGAACGATTCCACTCTTAGCCGCGAGGTGGGTAAGAATATCGACCGGGTTGGAGACCACCACGATCGTCGCACCCGCATTCAATTTGCAACCCTTGAGCGAGTCGAGGATTCCCTTGAAGAGGCCAACGTTTCGGTTGATGAGGTCGAGACGAGTCTCGTCAGGCTTGCGGCGAAGACCGGCGGTGATGACCACGCAATCGCTGCCGTCGACGATTCCGTACTCGTTCGACGAGGTGAATCTGATGTTGTGCGTCAGCGATGCGCCGTGTCGCAGATCGAGCGCTTCGCCGGCGGCCATGTCTGGATTCGCATCGACGAGGGCCATTTCGCTGACCTTTCCGCCAAGCTGGAGGGCGTAGGCTGCGTCCGATCCAACTCGTCCGCCACCGCCGATGATACTGACCTTAAATCCCATAGTACTTATTCGATTATGGCAGGAAAGACGAAATCGCCTTTCCTGCCTTCTCGAATCTTATCTACGGTTCAAACGGGCCAAAGCGCTCTGAACGGTGCCACGAGCGAAGTGCAGTGAGTGATCCTTTCGCGACTCAATGACCGGAATCGCGGCCTTATCGCCATAGTCGGCGAGTGCGTTGATCGCGGCTTGCATGGGCGCATAGTCGTGAGCCTTGGCGATGGAGATAAGGAGATTGAAGACTTCTCGGCTACCTTCGGCATCTTTGACTCGACCGAGGACCGAGATCGCTGTCATCCGAACCGGGCCCGGAGCATAATTCTTCACCGCATCGAGGGCCATGGTTCTTGCCTTCGCTTTGTCGTGCTCGGCATACCAGTTAAGAGCCGCCGCCTTGGTCGCTAAGTTGTAGGTCTTGAGATTCCAGCCGATCTTGGCCGTGGCCTCGTCGTTGTTGATGCTCAACAAAATTCGATATGCGTCGTTCTTAAGCGCTTCGTTCTTCGTCTCGGCGAAGATGCGACTGGCCTGGACCTTCGCTCCCGGATCGTTCATCACGGCAAGTCGATCCATAGCCGCCTTCACCAGCGATTCATCGTCCGCGCCGCACAGTTCGATGAGGCGGGCCGAGTCGGTAAGGTGTGGAATAAGTTGCTTGCGCACGGGCCAGCTCTTCTCCCACTCGTAGAGAGCTCGAATCGCGTGCGGATTCTGTTGTATTCGCTCGAGTATGCGCATCTTCTGGGCCGCGTTCTCAGCATTGCGCCAAGCCGAAGTCCACTGCGAATCGGTGTAATCCTGATATTTCACTGCGCACATGAGCCACGCGCCTGGATCGACGATGAGCGTTGTTGCGCCCTCGGCAGGAACCGTGACCGATCCCTTTCCATCGAAATGGATCGTCTTCTTACCGAGAACACTATTCTCATCCAATCGTTGCACGTCGACATCGAATACGAATCCATCGCTGGTCTGCTCGACCACGAAGTTGTCGCCATCCTTGGTCACGCTCAGCTGCGGCGAGCCCTTTTGGTAATACCACTGCTTGCGGAACTGGTCGAGATCGACTCCGGAGGTCTTGCTCCAGTTAGCGAAAAAGTCTTCGGTGGTAACGTTCTTGTGTCCGAAGGCAGTCAGATATGCCTTGCAGCACTTCCAGAACTGGTCCTCGCCAAGGATGTGCATGAGCATGAACATGCGAGTTGCGCCGCCGGGGTAGGCGTTACCGTCGAACATCTCCATCGGAACCGTGTAATCGTAGCGGACCATCGGGCGGTCGATGCACGAGTAGTACGCGCCTTGATAGGTGCCATAGCGGCCGATGTTGTACTCGTCCTCGCCGTGCCGCTCGCGGACGATGAAGTGGGGCATGAAGCTGGCCCATCCTTCGTTGACCCAGATGTGCGACCAGTTCTTGGCGGTGATGAGGTCGCCAAACCATTGGTGGGCAAGCTCGTGGGCGCTGAGTCCCTCGCCACTTTCCGTCCCCTTCGAGTTCACCGGGAAGAGGGCGTTGATGGTTTGGGTGGTGCAGCTTGCGTTCTCCATGCCGCCGAACATGAATTCGGGCACGGCGGACTGGGCGTACTTCTGCCACGGGTAATCGATTCCGGTGAGCTTGGAGTAAATCGCGATTTGGTTATCCGTGCCTTTGAATGCCGCTCGGCCCCAATCTTCCACGCCTTTTGGAGTCCAAATTTGAACAGGCTTACCTTTGAAGCTTCCGTCCGGAACGGCGGTGTAACTGCCCGCGACGAGGCTGATCAGGTAAGTAGAAATCTCCTTATCCATCCGCCAGTGCCAGACCGATTGCTCGCCTTGATCAATGTGCGAAACGAGGGTTCCGTTGCTGAGTACGCTCATCCCCTTCGGAACTCGGATGATGCCTTCGGTTGTCGCCTTGTCGTCCGGATAGTCGTAGATCGGCAGCCAGTAGCGGTTGTCTTCCATCTCGCCTTGCGTGTATGCCAGGCTCGTCGTGCTGGGGTAGGCGCGCTTGGCGGCGACGAAGTAGATTCCGGCTTCGGGGTGGGCTTCGTACTTGACGATGACCTTGAGGCTCGTGCCCTTCTTAACTCCGCTCAGGGAAACGTTCAGGTACCCGTCGGCTTGGCTAGTCTTGAACGATTTGGCTCCGTCGACTTTGACCGAGAGGATCTTCATGGGTCCCTTGTCGAAGGCGAGATTCGCGTTGTCCTTAGTCGTGATGAGGGTGTTGGTCACTGTTCCGCGAACGATCTCGGCGGCGAAGTCGAGCGAGACGTCGAACTTATAATCTTTGAGGTCAAACTCGTGGGCCGGTCGAACGGCGGGGCTGTAGACAAAGCCGAGGGAGAAGAGCATGATTCATGTTAGCGCATCAGTGCGAGATTTCAGTGCAAGTGCGAGTTGTTCTGGTGGGACCTGAACCCAACCTACTGCGGGAGACGATAATTCTGGGTTCCAAACTTGACAATCTCGCCATCTTGGATGGCCTTATCGAAGCATTGTTTGATTTCCCCTTCCGAATTGAAGCCGAAATCATTCAATCGTTGAGCGACATATTTGATCACCCAGTGAATATCGATCAGGTCGACCTCGCCATTTGGGCCAAAGTCAAAATCCATCACGCCGAGAGGGAGATCGACTGCGATTCCATATCCGTGCATAAAGTAGCGCGTTCCATCGCAAAAGCTTCCGATTTGCATTTCGTTCCTGGTGACCATCCATTCCGAAAGATCTTTTGGTCGGGGTATGCCCGACTTTTGCATTAGCCGAAGGACGACTTGAATCCCAGAGAAGTACTCCTCGATGACGTTGAGTAGCCTAGGATCCACGACTCTACTTAATGCCCGTCATGACGATGCCCTTCACGAAGTACCTCTGCCCCGCAAGGAAGAGGAAGATGATGGGGATCATCACGATCACCGAGCCAGCCATCAGGAGTTCCCACTGGTTTTGGTTCATCGCGCGATACGTCTGGAGCCCAAGCTCGAGGGTCTGTTTCTCGGGGCTGTTGAGGATAATCAGCGGACCCTGGAAGTCCTTCCAGTTGTAGATGAAGCAGAAGATGCCTACCGTCGCCAGCGCAGGACCCATGTTCGGCATCATGAAGTTCCAGAAGATCTGGGAGTGCGAAGCGCCGTCGAGCAGAGCCGCCTCGTCGATGTCGCGTGGGATACCCATGAGGAACTGGCGAAGCAAGAAGATGTTGTACGCGCCGCCGCCAAAGAAAGCGGGAATGGTGAGCGGATAGAACGTGTCGACCCAGCCTAGGTATTTCCAAAGCACATACTGAGGCACCATCGTCACAATGCTTGGCAGCATCATGGTGCTGAGGAGCAGGATGAAGAGTCGATCTCGGCCCGGGAATTTCAGACGAGCAAACCCGTAGGCAACCATGGATGAACTGAGTAAGACGCCCACCGTAGACACCGACGCGATGATGATCGAGTTTCGGAGAAACATGAAGAATGGAGCATTTTCGTTCGTCAGGATTTTCTCGTAGTTGCTCCACTGAAGAACCCGCGGCAGCTCCCATGGACCCGTGCTCGCCACTTCGCCCGGTGTCTTCAACGACATCACGATCATGAGATAGAACGGCGCGAGCGAAGCAACGACTCCAGCCAGCAGCATGACCCAAAGCAGCACTCTCAGGACAATGGCGATGCGTTCGGCCCGCTTGGCGGCCGACTTCCATTCGGTGGCGGTGTGGTCGACGATCGCCATTATTTTGCCTCCGCTTCGTAATAGACCCAGCGGTTGCCGAGTTTAACCTGGACGAGTGTGATGACCATAACAATGACAAAGAGCACCCACCCAAGGGCGCACGCGTATCCCATGCGCGCCGATTGGAAGGCCGCACTGAAGATATGGAGAACGTAGAACCTGGTCGCGTCGTTCGGCGCCCCCGTTCCGTTCGAGATGACAAAAGCCTGGGTGAAGGCCTGGAAAGCCCCAATGAGTCCCGTGATCGTACTGAAGAAGATGGTGGGCGTCAACAGCGGTAAGGTCACCGCTTTGAATCGAGCCCAGATTCCCGCACCATCGAGCGTTGCGGCTTCATAGTAGTGCTGCGGAATCCCTTGAAGTCCGGCCAGGAAAATAACAGTTCCGCCGCCAACGCCCCACAGTGACATCAGAATCAGTGCGGGCATGGCGGTCGATTCGGTCTGGAGCCAGTCCACCGGTTTATGAACGTCGCCCATGATCCATTGGCTAAGGGCCGCGCCGATGGGCCATTTTCCGTTGGGACCGTAGAGCACCAGGTTCAGAAGGCCCTTGTCAGGATTGAAAACTCGCATCCAGATGAGCGAACCCGCCACCGCCGATGTGATGGACGGAATGTAATACAGCGTGCGATAGAGTGAAACACCCCGAACTTTTTGGTTCAGAAGGAGCGCGAGAGCCATCGAACCCACAATGCCGAATCCGACGCTGAACACGGTGTAAATAGCCGTGATTGAAAGCGATTTCCAGAAGGACGGATCGACCACTCCAATCTCGCGGAAGTTCTCCACGCCGCGCCACTTGGCGGGGGCAATAATGTCCCAATCGGCAAACGACATCAGCAGGGCCAAAATCATCGGGCCGAGGGTGAACACTGCGGTGCCAATCAGCCAGGGCATGAGGAATTTGTAGCCCGATTTTGCATCGTGCCTCTCGAGTTGAGTGAGCTTGCGGCCGAACTCAGGTCGATAAATCCAGAAGAGGATTCCCGCTACGATTCCAAGAGCCACAAGTCCAGCGTACGTCCAGTTGAATGGCGACAGGTTCTCCTGCTTTCGGAGGTCATTGAGCCGGTTTTGCGCCAGCGTCTGATTCTCTCTCAGAAGCTTGTCGGCAGTGGTTTGGCCATTCCAAAGAACCTCGAGTCCTTTGTTGATTCGATCGCCAACCGAGATTCCGAACTGGGTGGTGGGGTCAAAGACCACGTAAGGAACGGCTTGGTCGGTGGCAATTCGGTTGTGGGGGTATTGCTCCTCGAGCGGCGTGTTCTTACCGGGAAGCCACAATCCCTCGGTCAGGGCCAGCTTGCGGATGGCTGGTTGCGCAATGCCTGCCTTGGCCATCTCACCCATGCCGACTGGACCACTGAAATACTTCGTGAGCTGCCAGGCAAGGTCCGGGTGCTTGGTGGATGACATGATTGCATAACCCGATCCACCCGTGGTGTACCGGCGAACTGGCTTACCGTCGGCGCCGACGTATGCGGGAGCAAGGCACACGTCCCAGTCGAACCACTCGGGAGAGCCAGGCTTGAGCATCTTGCGCATGTTCGGCACTTCCCAAATGCCGTTTTGGTACATGGCGATCTTCTGTTGGACAAACATCTGCTGGGTCGTCAGCATGAGCGATCCGGCAGATTCCTGGTTCGAAGGTCCGAGATGTAGTTTGTTGGCAAAATCCGCCGCGAATTGGAACGCCTTTATGTGGTTTGGCTGGTCGATCAGCACCTTGGTCGGCTCGGCGTAGTTGTCGTAGTTTGGCGCACCGAGTTGCAGTGCGTACGTATCTGCCTGCATCTGCGGCCAGCCGGGAGCGTAACCCCATTGGACGTACTTGCCGTCCTTATCCTGCTTGGTGAACTGCTGGCAAACCCACAGGAAGTCCTTCTCTTTCAGTTCGGGTCGGATCTTGAAATCCCAAGTCCAAGAACCGTCGGGATACGGGAGCCCAGCATTCTTGAACATCTTCTTGTTGTAGTAAATGAGTCCGATCGGAGCAATGTCTCGGGGAAGAATGTACAACTGGTCGTGGAAGGTATACGAATCGACGATCGGTTTGTAGTACTCGTTGATGTCGAATCCCGGCGACTTTTCGAAGAATTTGTTGAGTGGAAGCAGCGCGCCACGAGTAGCGAGGAATTGGTAGTGGCTGCCATCCATCATCACCACATCGGGAGCCACGCCCGCCGCGTAGGTGATGATCATCTTCTGGTGGTACAAGGTGTAATCGTAGTTTTCGATCTTGACCTTGACGTGGGGATTATCCTGCTCGAACAGGTGGGCGATCTTGCGGATGGTTTCGAGAGCCTTGTCACCGTCCCAGACGCTGAGGCGGATCGTTACGTCCTCTTGAGCCATTCCCAACGCGGCAACGAACGCCGCCAGTATGCAGAGCAAAGTGCGTAAAAGAAGCTTCTTCATCGGAGTTCGTCGCGACCCTATTCTAGCGTGAGATATCTGTAAATCAGAATACGTAATTTGCGCTTTTTTTCGACAAATCCTTTGTCGGGGCATCTAGGTAAACTAGGTTCATCATCCTCTCGGTGCTCGATGAGTGATCCAATAGAAGAATCACCAAACAATTCAGCTAGCGAGCTGACGAATGGCCCGGCGGTATCCACGCCTATGCCAGCGCCCTCAATTATCGAAGCGATTTCGGGCATCCCCGCAGAGCAGGAGCAAACTCAAACCATGGCAAACGAACAATTCGATGCAGACATTATTGTGATTGGCGCGGGCCCCGGTGGCTACTATGCCGCGATTCGGGCCGCCCAGATGGGAGCCAAGACCATCTGCGTCGAAAAAGGATTCCTTGGAGGCACTTGTCTGAACGTCGGCTGTGTGCCGTCGAAGGCGATGATCGCCAGCGTCGAGATGCTGAACAAGACCAAGAAGGCCGCAGCATTTGGAATGAAAGCATTGGAAGGTACCGAGATGGACTTCGATGCGTTCATGAAGCGGAAAGAAAAGATCGTTCTGACCGAGCGCGGAGGCATCGGAATGCTCTTCAAAAAGAAGGGCGTCACCCATGTCGAAGGTTTTGCCAAGTTCGTAGACGCGAATACAATTTCGGTGACGGGTGCCGACGGAAAGGAAACTAAGTACCGTGGCAAGAACTTCATCCTCGCGATGGGCTCATCGGTCATCCAGCTTCCGGTTCCGGGCCTCGAAGGTGGCCGCGATGCAAACGTTTGGACCTCGGACGATGCCGTCACCGCTCCTTTCGTTCCCGACAGCATGGTCGTTCTGGGCGGCGGCGCCGTCGGTTGCGAGTTCTCCTACGTATTCAATGGCCTCGGCAGTAAAGTCACCCTCGTCGAGATGATGCCGAATCTGGTCAACATCATGGACGAAGAACTCGGAGTCGAACTCGGTAAGCAATTGACGAAGCAAGGCATCACCGTCAAGACGGGAGCTACCATCGATAAGGTCGAAAAGACCAAGACCGGATGGAAGTGCCATGTCAAGAAGGGCACCGAGACTGAAGTCATCGAAACCCAAGTCATCCTCCTCGGCGTTGGACGAAAGGCCAATACCGACGACATGAACCTCGAAGGCATCGGGATCAAGCTGCACCGACGCGGTGTTGAGATCGTGGACGACACCCTGAAGACGCACGTGCCGAACATCTACGCGATTGGCGACGTCACGGGCCGAATTCAGTTGGCTCACGTGGCTCAGCAGGAAGGTTTGACGGCAGTTAACAATATCCTGAAGCCGGAAGCGACCAAGACGGTGGACTACCGCCACGTTCCCAACGTGGTTTACACGGTTCCGGAAGTTGCGAGCGTGGGCATGACCGAGAGCGAGGCGAAGTCGAAGGGCTATGACGTGGTCGTCGGCCGATCCAAGTTCGGAATCTTTGCCAAGGCGATGGCCGCCAACGAGACCGAGGGCTTCGTGAAGGTTGTTGCCGAGAAGAAGTACGGCGAGATTCTTGGTATTCACCTCATCGGTGGCCACGTCTCGGACCTCGTGCACGAAGGCGTTACCGCCCTGGTGCACGAAGCAACGCTGGAGTCGATGGAGACCGTGATCCACGCTCACCCGACGATGGCGGAAGCGATCATCGAGGCGTTCGAAGACGCTTCGGGTCATGCCATCCACAAAATGTAATTAGGCAAATGGCCAAAATAGTCGGCCCTACTGAAATTTCAGTAGGGCCTTTTTGATTTCCTATTCCACAAATTAGTCTCGCCGTCGTATAGTGGCGATGCTATGAGCGCACTCTTTTTCGTAGTCGCTTTAACGCAGGATTCGATCTCTGCCGACTCGCGATTACGCTCGCCTATCAACCTCGACGAGTCTCTGGTTCCCCTGAGCCGGTTCGTAGATGAGGCGTCGGCCGCAACTGGCTTGACTTTTACGGCGTCCAAAGCCGTGCGAAACCTGAAGGTCGATGCATTTGTCGACAACATGCCGGTGGGGAAGACGCTGGAGAAAGTCGCCCAGGCATTGGATCTCAAGTGGACACGTACGGGAACAGGTTACGAACTCGACGAGGATCCGAGCAAGGCAGCTTTGGCCCAAGCCTATATGCAGGCCGAGAACGAACTGGCGGGCAAGAAGCTCCTGCACAACATTGCCGTCTATGTCGACATCGCCAAGCTCGTCCCGGCCGACAGCAAGCCGGACATCTTAACAACAAATCAAGGAACCTATCGGTCGATGCTCGATCAGACTCAGCGCGACCTGACGAACGCAATTTCAAACCGGCAAGAGGAGTCGGAAATCGAGAAGCTTTCGGTTCGCTGAGATGCGCTAACGGATCTGAGTTCGGGACATCCCAATCTCTCTCTTGCCAGATTGTTCTCGCTGATGTCTGCGGAAGATATGGAGTCGTTCCAGAACGGGCTTCCCTATATCGCCGTGTCGGAAGCAGGCGGTAAGTTCACGTTGTCTCCCAGCGATTTGCCAAAGGCATTCGGCCCAGCGAGCGGTTCCACCAAATACGCGCTGTTCGCCTACGTCGACCCGGATACAAAGCAAATTGGCTACAAGGACCTCGGATACACCGAAAACATTCGTGCGATCGGCGGTAATTATCCGGGCCGCTATCCGTTCGCAACAATTCCTGCCGAGCTGAAACAGAATGACTTCGTGGCAGAACTGAACGCGTGGGACCAGAAGTCTGAGCTCAGCCGAACGATGACCCAAGCGATCACGCCCTCATCGAAGCGGCAAGCCGAGTTCAGTTCTTCGTGGTTTGGCAAGCGATATCGATTGGGAGATCATCTCCGCTGGTTCCACCGGGCAACGGGTGTTAACGTGATTGCTCCCGCCAACCGAACCGCCCATCCTTGGATGAAACTCAGTCGGCCAGACGCCACTCAGGGCGAGTACGTTGCCGACCTGATGAAGTCGTCGGGAGGTTATGCGCAGATGTCCGACGGCTACCTTTTGGTTCGAGACGGCAATTACTGGCGCAAGGCCGCGAACGAGGTACCAGAAGAAGTCTTTGCACCGCTGGAGTTCAGTGCCAATAGTGACACCACCATGTCGGGCTATGCGGGCTTCATGTCGAAGCTAAACTCGATTCAATCGACGCTGGTACAGGATCGTGAAGGGTTCGTGGTTCGTTTCGATCGCTATCCGGTTTCGCTGGCTGGACCGGCACTGCGATTCGTAAACAGCTTGTCCGAGGGCAACGTTTACCAAGCCGGGACTTCGACGGGCTTACCGTATGATTCCCTGAATCCTTCCCAGCGGAAGCTGTTCGCCCGCGCCGTGGTGCAAGGAATCTCCGATCAAGGGTTTATCACTCCGGGATTGGTGGACTATCTCGGCGTGAACGGTTACCAATACCAGTCGCTGGATAAGATGAGCTTCCACCTTCGCAGCATGAAGATGAAGGTGACGCGCGACCCGGTGGTGGTGAACGACAACGGTGAATCCATTGAGTCTTTGCCGCTCTCGGTGAAGACATGCGCGACCATGCACTTCGAGTTTGGATACAACGATCAGAGCTTGATTAAGTATTACGCCGACGTGAACTAGCGCGCGGCCAGTCAGAACGGATAGCATCTTTGGAATGTCCGTTCTGACCCATTGGCAAACCGGTTCTCTCTCGGGTGATGTTGTCCGATCTGCTCGAACCGTTGGCGATCTGCTTGAGTACTGGGGCGATCGTGAAGCTGCGGAAGCGATGGCTTCGACGCCGTTGTACGAGACCGAGACGTACTTCTCGAAGCCTGATGGAACGGAAGGAGCGATCTTGTGGGGCTCGACAAGGCTCTTTCCTGGCACGGTTGGCCGCGAGTATTTCATGACTCGCGGACATTGGCACCTCAAACCGACCCATGGCGAGCTGATCGTGGTGGTTTCGGGCACCGGTTTTGTAGCACTGATGGATCGAGATCGAAAGGCAACAACTGTTGAATTGCAGCCCGGGACGACGTATCACATCGATGGAACGCTGGCGCACAGGACGATCAATACCGGCGACGAACCGCTCGTATTTTGGTGCGCATGGGCGGCGGATTGCGGGCACGAGTATGAGTCGATTGCGCGAGAAGGTTTTTCCGAACGCTTCATTTCACCCCTATAATTGATCTGGGTTTGGGAATGTCAGTTTCACTTTTAATCGCAATCGCGATGCAGGGATCGGTGGCGAGCGACTCGCGCCTCGTGGCAAAGGCCGACTTCGACTTGAGCTTGACGCAGATCACGGACGCAGTCGCACGATTTTCTGAGATCACGAAAGTGCCCTTAAGCGTTGAGAAGCGAAGCGCGGACCTGAAGGTCGACATCTTTTGCGAGGGTCAGCCGGTTGGTGTTGTCATGGATCGGATGGCGACCGTCTTCAATGCCCATTGGGTGAAGGCGGGCAAAGGGTATCGGCTCGAAGCGGATGTGACATCAACGAACCAGGAAAGAAACTTCTGCTCCGCCGAAGATGCCATCGCGAAGAAGAATGCTGTCGCGTTGGTCGAGGCAGCAAAATACGCAGCGAGAATTACGCCTCCCGATCCCAATTCGGACAAGAAGACGGGAATGTTTCCGCCGGCGAAAAGGTTTGCGCTCTTGAAGCCCTTCATGGATGAGATGGAGGCAGCCCAGAGGGATGGAGCCAAAAATCCGGCCCGGATCGAAGATGCGCAAAGACAGTTCAGCGCCATGCAGCGGTCGATCGGGATGGTCGACATGACCTCGATTGGCCGTGTTTTCCTTCGAATGAGTGACTCGGAAATGGATTCCTTCTGGAAAGGCACTCCCTTGGTCGCAAGTACGTTCCCGAAGGCCCAATATCACATCGACCCGTCAGACTACAAAGGTGCTCTTGGCATGAGCGTTGTCGATGCAAATGGACAGCAAGCAACCGTACAGCCCGAAGTCTTCGACATCATTCGCTTTAAACCTCTAACTGGAAAAATTAGCGCGAGTTTCAATTCGTTTGCAGTCCATCCCAATGGTACGGGACGAGGAGGATCGTCACATTCTAGCGGGGGGTTCGCTTCGTCATCGGCGTACGTTGAAATACCGGCGACTCTCAAAAAGTTGCCCTTTTATGCGGAGCTTGAGCCTTGGACGGATTCAAAAACAACCAGTGGCAGATTTTCTCAAAAAGTCGACGTCACGACAAAGACTTGGTCGTCGCCTTGGTTTACGGGTCATCGCCGGTTAGGCGATCACTTGCGATGGTTTCATTTGGCCACTGGTATACCCGTCGTTGCTCAAGCCGATCATAGTTGCACGTGGCAGTGGGTGAGGTTGAATCGAACTTTTACAGACGCCGCTACATATATTCAACATCTCATGGAAGATACGCAGGCCTTCTGCAAAGAGGATCAGGGATTCCTACTGGCTAGGAACTTTCGATATTGGACACATCGGCGGCACGAGGCACCCGAGGCTGTTTGGAAATCCTTCGAATCGCAAAAGGCACCTCGACCACTAAGTTTCTATCTCAAAGTGGCTAATGCATTCCGTGAAGATCAGTTGATCTCCGACGAGACGTATTATCCGCTTGCCACGTTCGAAGTATCACAATTCAGCTACTCGTACGACTCACTCCGATTCCTTTCGCTTTTGTCCACTTCCCAATTCAACTCGGTTCAATCGGACGGTGGCTTGGAGTTTAGCGACCTGACCGAGAGTCAGTCCGATGCCGCAGTCGACACGGTCATTAAGATGCTGTCGGAATCGGGCTCTTGCTCGTTTGGACTTGCCAAGGCGATCGTCGAGCGGGGGATCGCCAATCAGGAGTTGAGGGCGATGCGTGTCAAGATGACAGGCAACGACTTTCGAAACTGGATTCATTACGGAATGGAACTCCGAGAAGGCAACGAGATTATCCAAAAAGCGGTTCAGACCAGAGGTCCTGCGACCCAATTCAGCATTCGGTTTGGCTTCAACGATGAGGCATATGTCAGCCAGTCCATCAATATCGACAAGTAAACTATTGGCACCGATGCCCGAACTCGAGACTTTTCCCAACCCGAATCCCAACCGAAACTACACGATCAAGCATGTGAACCCGGAGTTCACCAGCGTGTGCCCCAAGACGGGCCTGCCGGATTTCGCCACCATCGAGTTGGAATACATTCCGGGAGAGACCTGCATCGAGCTGAAGAGCCTCAAGTATTACTACCTCGACTTCCGCAACAAGGGAATCTTCTACGAGGCCGTTATCAACCAGATGCTCGACGAACTCGTCGCCGCATGTAACCCGCGCTGGATGCGAGTGGTCGGCAACTTCTCCGCCCGTGGCGGAATTCACTCGGTGGTGACGTGCGAGACGGGGGCGAAGCCCGTTTAGCGCCAAGAAGCGTGAGAAGCGGCACGGCCAGCGCGAAGAAGAGCGTTGTTTTTCTGAGGGAAAGATCGTATGCGCAAGCGTCTTCTTGCGCTTCCCTCGCTGGCTTGGCCGCTTCGTTGCGCTTCCCTAAATCTGCCTCAACTCTTCAATCGCACGCTGGATTTCATAGGCGTCCGTTTGCACGCGACTCAAATTGGCTCTTAATGGCTCGAGGTCGACTTGCACGGTCTTCTGCTGATCGAACTGCTGGGCGCGAAGGGTATCGCGAGTCTTGAGCAGCGTCTGCTTCGTCAGCTCCAGATGCGCCTCGGTGCGCTCGGCCTGGGAAGCCACGCCGTCCCATTTCGACATTCGATCCTTGGCCAGTTGCAGGCTCTCTTCGTAGGCTTGTCTCGCAAGGGGATCCGCTGTCCGGTTTGCCAAGCCTTCAAGTCGCTGAACCTCAACCATGCCTTCGATCTGATGCAGACCGCCTGAGGATGTCGTCATATCGTTGGCTAGCCGTTTGAGAGTCATGGCCTGATCCAAGGTATGGTACAGCGCCTCCCGCCAGGACCTCTTTTGAGAGCTATCGAGTATTTTCGACTCTTCGACACATTGAAGGCAATCGAGATAGAGTTCCTGATGTTCGTCGAGATTAAGTCCAGAGCGAATGGCGGCCAACTCTTCCCAAGTAAGCAGTCCCTTGTTCTTCTTCAGCGCCCAGCCGCCAATCAACATCCAAATACCGAGCGCGGCTAAAAAGAAAAGAACGGTTCCGGGTTTTCCAAACTGGGCCCGCACGAGGGCGGTTCCGTAGATGACCGGGATGAGGCCGAGCAGCCAAACCACGAATCCTTTTCCGTATTCCGCGAACCATACGCTGGAGTGCTTGGTGGCAGCCGCTAGCGATTTCTGGTCGGTCAAACTACCGGCCATATAGCCGCCGGTAACTCGCAAGACCTCCTCGAAAATCGAGGGGTGAATATCCTTGGGAGTAAATCTCGCGCTCATCTTTTATTCAAATACGCAGTGTGGAGCTCTTCGGTTAAGGGAAAATGTCGATCATGCGACAGATTGTGGCGATTGGGGGCGGCGGGTTTAGTATGGAACCAGACAACCCCGCGCTTGACCGGTACATTCTGTCCCTCGTGGATAAGAAGCGTCCCAAGGCGTGCTTTCTGCCTACCGCCAGCGCCGATGCCCAAGGGTATGCCGATAAGTTCGAGGCGGCTTATGGCGCCCATGGATGCGAAGTATCGAACCTCAAACTCTACTGGCCTCATCGCCTCGACTTCGAGGACTACATGATGGAGCAGGACATCATCTATGTGGGCGGTGGCAACACGCGCAACCTCCTTGTACTTTGGCGCGATTGGGGTTTGGACGTCGCGATTCGTAAAGCCTACGATAACGGGACGGTTTTGGCGGGTGTGAGCGCGGGGGCCAACTGCTGGTTCGAAGAATTCAGCACCGATTCGATGGGCCCGCTCGCGCCGTGGAAGGGCTTGGGTTGGCTCGCTGGCAGCTTCTGTCCCCACTACGATGGTGAGGAAGATCGGCGGCCGTCGCTTCGACGCATGCTAGAGGGCAATGAAATCGGACCCGGGCTAGCTGCGGACGACGGCGCAGCGGCGCATTTTGTGGACGAACAGCTTCATCGATGCATTGCCTCACGGCCATCGGCCAACGTGTATCGGGTGGATAAGGAAGGCGAGACTGCCTTGCCTATCGAGCGTCCGTAGTTACGTTTCGTATAATAATGAGCAAGCGATGCTCAAATCCGAAGAACCCGCAAAGCCGAATCTGGACGTCAACGGCGTCGATCTCGACGTGCTGGATTACTACTTGGCCATGACGCCAACGGAAAGGTACGACGCACATTCTAAGTTGCTTAAATTGCTCATTCAAACCTGGAGTGAGAACGGCATCGAGCCGGAAATTGAGTGTGAATATGCCTGATATTGAGCTGCTTGCCTTGGTTCAGGCACTAGAGGAGTTTGGTGTCCGCTATGTTGTCATTGGCGGAATGGCGCTATTGTTGAATGGCGCAGGTGTAACAACTCGAGATGTCGACCTTTCCATAGCTCTAGATAAGTCCAATTTGCAGAATCTAGCCCACGCGCTTAACAAACTCGAACCCAGGCTGCGAAATGGCCAACCAATCGTTCTCGATGAAAAGGCATTTGGTGGTGAGTTTGTTACCTTTTTCACAAGGGCAGGAGTCCTTCAAATTATCAACCGTCTGACCGGGATTCAAAGTTTTGACGAACTTGAGAAACTAAGCACTCCTATGGAAATCCATGGCATCGTCGTTCAGGTTGCCAGCCTACAGGCGCTAGAGAAGATGAAAGAGTCGACAGGTCGTGAGAAAGATATCCCACACCTTGAGATTATCAGGTCGTTGATAAGAAAGCGCAAAACCTAGCCGCCTCGCAACCAATCCACGAACGTTCCCTTACCCGTCTTCAGGTCACAATACTCCTTGGTCAGAGCTTGCCACAAGGCGTGGCGCTCATCCGGATTGAGCCGATTCCCGGGCGGCATCAACCCCTGTTCGATGTACGTTTGGAGTAATCCTTGCTTGCTCTCAAATGACCGTTCCTCTTGGTCGCTTCGCAATGCCAGCCATGAGTTCACCGAGAACCACCCGTCGTGGCAAGACGTACAGTTCATGGCCGCGCGGAGCTTCGGAAAGGAGTCCGAAGGAACGTTCGTAGAGTCGGCGAAGAATCGATCCGTTCGAACCCGACCGCTTTGACCAATCGGCGGACCAAACGAATCCGGTTCGAGATGACGAAAGTTTGTCTTCCCGTAGAGCGCAATCTTTTCATCGACTCGAAGCGGAATCGCAGAAGCCAGATTGTCGCGTACGATTCGCGCGTCTTCGGTGAACTTTAACCCGTATTTGGGGTGGATCGGTAGCACCGCCGTTTTGTGGCAGTCGTAGCACGTCTTACTGGGCGACGGCCGGACCGTGAAGGTGGGATCGAGCGTGATATCCGACGAATTCGAATCTGGGTTACGCATGTAGTCGGCAAAGTAACCGTCGCTGACACCTGGCTTTTTAGGATCTCGCACCGTCGCAATGAGTGAAACGCTGCGAATATCCGGCGGCGTGACCATGTCGGGAGTGGCGATGGCAAACATCAACCATCGATCCAGGATTCGTCCGTCGGGCAAGAGTTCATTGGGAACCAGCACAAGCATCCGACCATAAGTCGAGCCGTCGACAGAAGGGATGAATTGAGCCCGAAAAGGAAAGACAACCCATCGCCGCGAGGTAGGAAGGCGCAAGTTCTCTTCCGCGATCATGTCAGTCGCTTTGCGGTACGTCGCCGGATCCGACATCGCTTTCAGGAAGGCTTGGCTCTTGAGGAGGGGTGGAAATTGGACGTAGGGTCCGGCCTCTGCAAAGTACTCGGGATCGGAGATATCCATGCCAAGGGCATTCGACTGGAAGCTGTCGCTCGATTGTCGATTGAGCCGATCGAGTGACGATGTAAACCGAACAAAATTGGTGAGCGCCTTGGACCGCTCCGGGTCCTTGAGGAAGCCAGGGTCGGCCAAAAGTGGAGCCAAGAAGGATTGTGCCTTTCCGCACTTTTCAACGACATCCTGACGAAGCAATCCTTTGCCGTCGGCCAGTTCAAAGGTGGGGTCAAAGATTTGCGATATCTGCCCGTCTCGCCATTTCGACCACTGTTCACCGGTCCATTTGGCGGGGTCATCGCGCGCAGTCAAGCCCAGCATCAACCATGGCGCGACGCCGAAACAAACCAGACCCCATTTGGCACGAGAAAACAAAAAGGCTCTCCTCACTAGATTTGAAGCGAGAAGAGCCGGGAACGTTACGGCGGTTTTTTAAACGACGACTTCGCTTCGTCGCTCAGCCACACGTCGTTCGCTATGGTCGAGAATCTTCTTCCGGAAGCGGAGTTGCTTCGGCGTAACCTCGAGGAGTTCGTCGTCGCGGAGCCACGACAGGGCCTGCTCCAGCGAGAATTCTCGGTGAGGATCGAGGGCGGAAGTCTGTTCGGAAGTTGCCGACCGAATGTTGTTGGCCGCCTTTTCCTTGGTCGCGTTGACGATCATGTCTTCATCGCGGCTGCACGCGCCAACGATCATTCCGCCGTATACGTCGGTGCCGACCGGATAGAACAAGGTGCCTCGCTCCATCACGTCTTCGTAGGCGTATCGGGTGAGCTTGCCTGGATCCTTCGAGATGAGCGAGCCCTGAGTTCGGAAAGAGATTTCGCCCTTGTACGGCTTGTATCCATCGAACAGCGAACCGATGAGGCCTAGTCCTCGGGTGAGGGTGAGGAACATGGATCGGAAGCCGATAAGGCCGCGGGTGGGGATCGAGTACTCCAGCGACGTCGTCCCGTTATCGTTGGTACGCATGTTCAGCAGGTCGCCTTTTCGGCGGCTCATTTCTTCCATAACGCCACCGACTCCGTCTTCCGGAACCTCAAGGGTCGCCGCTTCGTTCGGTTCGGTGATCTGGTTGTTCTCGTCGCGCTGAAGGATAACCTGTGGGCGCGAAATCTGCATTTCGTAGCCTTCGCGTCGCATGGTCTCGATGAGGATCGCAAGCTGCAATTCGCCTCGGGCCATGACCTTCACCGTGTCCGAAGCGGTGTTCTTGTCGATCTTGATGGAAACCGAGACGGCTTCTTCTTTCTCGACTCGTTCGCGGATCTTGTGGATCGTGAGGAACTTGCCGCCGTCCTTGCCCGAGAGGGGCGAATTGTTGGCGTAGAAGTTCATCGACAGCGTGCTCGGCTCGACCTTAATGGCCGGGAGCGGCTCGCTGGTGTCGACGAGGGCGATCGTGTCGGAGATCAAAACGTTGTCGAGACCGGCAAGCATCGCGATTTCTCCGGCGGCGACCGACTCGACTTCCTTGAGCTGGATACCTTCGTACGTCCAAAGCTTGGTAACGTTAAAGCCAGACTTCTTTTCCAGCCCTTCCCGCATCATCTCGACGCGGTCGCCGACCTTCACCGTGCCACGCAGAACCTTACCGCCAAACATTCGGCCGAGGTACTCGCTGTAGTCGAGGTTGTTAACCTGAAGTCGGAACGCGCCTTCCTTCTCGACTCGCGGCTCGGGTACATGCTCGACGATCGCGTCGAACAAGAGCTTCATGTCGGCGTCGGCATCTTCCGGCTTGGTTCGAGCATAACCGCCCGCACCCGATCCGTACAGGACCGGGAAGAAGAGAGCATCTTCGTCGGCACCGAGGTCGATGAAGAGATCGAGGGTCTTATCGTAGGCGTACGCCGGTCGTGAGTTTTCGCGGTCGATCTTGTTTACAAACACAAGCGGCTTGAGGCCGTTCTGAAAGGCTTTCTTCAGCACGAACCGCGTCTGCGGCATCGGACCTTCGTTCGCGTCGACGACGAGCAGAACGCCATCGACCATGCTGAGCACGCGCTCGACTTCTCCCCCGAAGTCAGCGTGGCCCGGGGTATCGACGATGTTGATTTTCGTACCCATATAATTAACCGAAGCGACCTTGGAAAGAATCGTGATCCCCTTTTCACGCTCGAGGTCGTTGCTGTCCATGACCCGCTCGGCCATGTGTTGATTTTCTCGGAATGTACCGGCTTGTTTAAAGATCGCATCCACAAGCGTCGTCTTTCCGTGATCGACGTGCGCAATGATGCCTATATTCCGAATCTTGGGGGACATGGGGAATAGTTTACCTTCCGAACTAACCTTCGCTCAAAACACGCTCGGCAAGCACCAGCGCGGCGTAGTCGTCGATGGCTTCTTTTGGAACCTGAAGGGAGGCCGGCAACATCTTTCGCCAACCCTTCCTCGGGTTGTATTCCCAGTACCTTTCGCGGGCCTGAATCGTGGTCTCGGTTTCGTCGACCACAAGTAGCCCCATGCTGGGTAGGTGATTTCTTAGCGCGGTCTTAACCTGCTTCGACCCAGTCGAGTCGCCCAGGATGACGAGGTGAAATTCTTCGACGATGTAGGCTTCGTGGAGTTTGACAATGACGGCATCGGTAGGCACGACATCGTGCCAAAGCAGCCTAATCTTTCCGTCTTCGGCACGTTGGACCAGCGCCATTCCGCACTTGTGAGTCCCGGGATCGATTGAGAGGACGGTCTTTTTCGTCAATGCAGCTCCAGATCGATGAGGAGTGGATCGCCGGCGCGGGTATCGCTCTGAGCAACCGCGACCAAACGAGCCTGCCGCGTGATGGTTTTGACTCGCTCGAAGATGGTGAAGAATTGCTCTTCGGTGAAGTTTCCGTAGGACTCGCCGTCCTTCGAAACGACGGGGATCATGCGCCGAACTCGGGCCCGGGTGTTGACGAATGTGGCGAGAAACTCGTGGATGGTGGCACGGATCTGGTTGTCCGATCCGCTGGCGTCGATCTTGGTTTCGGCCACGATCTCACCTTTGCGGAAGACGATGGGGTTATTGAGGATATCGGCAGCGAGTATGACAGGCTCACCAATCAAGCGGTTCATCGAAGTTTTGACGATAAAAACTCCGTAGTCTTTGCGTCCGCGCAACTGGTTTACCCAGAAGTTTTCAACGGCTTGTTCATCCAAAGGCACGCCTTGGCTGGTGATGATGAACCCTGAGTTGCCTATGAAAGGAATCTTGTCGTTCTTGTCGCTTGGTTTTGCCCCGCGTTCGGTCGAAATGGCCCTTACCTTGCGCATCATCGTTCGATAAAGGCTCTGGGCACCCTCGGGGCTGAGCGCTGGCGGCACGATGGTTCTCGCGAGTTCCTCCCCAATGACAAACTCTACTCGAGAGGTTCGGAACCTAAACTCGCTCTGGACCAGATCCTCCCTCGCAGCAATCCGAACCGCCGTCAACTGCGACTGGGCCTCCTCCAGATCGCCTCGGGCCTTGGCATAGTCGGATTCCGCCTTGACCTTATCGCTCTTAAGACCATCGATCTGCTTGGACAGCGTCGAGATGTTGTCCTGCAGAGTTCGCAAGCTGCTTTGCAGATCGCTGTTCGAAGTTTCCAGCTGGGAGTTCTTATTCGTCAACTCAAGGTTTTTCGACAGGAGCATGTTGTAGTCCTTCTGGACTTCCTTCTTCTGCCCTTCGGCCGCTTTATAATCGTCCTGAGCCTTCTTAACTTCGGTGAGCGCCTTGGTCAGCGATGCCTGAGCTTTGATCAAATCGCCCTTGGTCTGTTGGACCTTCGCTTGAGCGGTTACCAAAGAAGCCTTGGCGACATCGAATTGCTGCTTGGTCTTCTCGTATTGCTCTTTGTTTTTCTTAATGTCGTTCTGAAGATTTTGAAGCGTCCCTTTTAACTCCTTAAGAGTGTTCGAGGTTTTCTGAAGCTGGTTGCTCGCGATCTCGTAGTCCTTCTTCTTGATATTCAGCTCGTTCTCAGCGTTTGCCTTGTCTGTCATCGTCTTTTCAAGACTGGACTGGGCCTGCTTTGCCTTCTCGATTGCTTGTTGTCCTTCGCTGAGCCAGGTTCGGAAACTCGAACTAATAAGCAGCCAAAGCAAGATCACCACGAGCGGTATGAGCGCTCCGGTAATAACGACTGCAGTTCGGGCAATGTATTTTGGTCGGATATGCCAAAGCGACAGGCGCTTCTTACCGATCTTATAGCCGAGAATGTCGGCCACGTAGGCGGACACGCCGCCAAGAACGACCATGAGGACAACGAACGATAACGACTGAATATCCAACTAGCTCGTGTTCCTCCTCCACATGATGTAAATCGCAGCCCCTAGACCTAAGACGATTGGAGTGAGCGAAGCGACGTACGGAGGTATCACTCCGCCTGTCGCCCATACATTCATGAAGTTGGCGAGGGTCATGTACGCAAACATGATGCCGATCGCAAGAGCGAAACCGGTGGCGGTTCCAGCGCGGTGCGACCGGATTCCCAGTGCCGCGCCCAGAACACCGAACACGAAGGCGGCGAGCGGCACGGCGTACTTGTTCCACAGCCAAAACTCCATGTTGCGGTACTGCTCGGTCGTCACCGATTTGTCGACCCCCGAGCGAGCCAGAACGGCCCGAATTTCACCCGTCGTGAACCAATCGGGATTGTCGCTCAGCTGCTCGCCAACCTGCTGTGGTTTCTTGTTGAGCTTGGGAATTTGGGTCGGCCAGATATCGCCTTTGATGTCGGTCACATCGCGTCCGTCGGCGCTGAAGAGTCGCGCTCCATTATAAATACGCCACTCCTTGTTGTCCACGTAATGCAGCTCTTTCGCTTCCAGATAGAAGCTTGGATCGCCGTTACTATCGAGGGCCTTAACCGTCACGCCGCGAAGCGTCCCCTCGCCGATATTGAAGTCCTCGGCCATGATCAACGCCTTCAGCTTTCCGTCCTCGACGATGGATTGGAACGTCGGCTGCGACTTCTTGTTCTTGATTTGCTTGGCGACCGACTGGGTAATGCTCACCGCCTGCTTGGTGGCATAGGGAACCAGCGTGTCATTGAGAACGAACGTGAGCGCGGCAACCGCCATGCTGAACAGTGCGACGGGGAAGATGATTCGGTAAATGCTGGCGCCACCTGCCCGCAGAGCCACAATTTCGCTGTCACCTGAAAGGCGTCCAAAGGCGAGAAGCGAACCGAGCAGGGAGGCCATCGCGAAAGTCTTGACAAGGATCGGGGGCAGGAGCAGAAAAGTGATCTTGAGGATCATCAGGACCGGCAGGCCTTGAACGACATAATCGGCGATGCGGCCTAGGTATGTTGCCGCAAGCAGCAACGACGAAAACATCGCCACGCCGAAGAACCATGGCCCGGACAGTTCCCCGATAATTAGGCGATCAATTCTTTTCATCGCTTTCGAAAATGTCGGTACCGAACTGCTGGCCCAGGTAGTGCTTGCGAACCAATTCGTTGTCCGCGATCTCTTTGCTATTGCCCTCCGCTACGATCTTTCCGTCGATCAGGATATAGTTCCGGTCGGTGATTCGGAGGGTCGCGGCCACGTTATGGTCGGTGATGAGAATGCCAATACCGCGGTCCTTCAGCTTAAAAAGAATCGACTGAATCTCCTCGATCGTGACCGGGTCGATGCCAGTAAACGGTTCGTCGAGAAGAATGAATTTAGGCTCGGTGGCCATCGCGCGGGCAATCTCGACTCGTCGCCTTTCGCCTCCGGAAAGAACTCCTGCGGTCGCGTCGAGCTTATCGACGATGTGAAGTTCTTCTGCGAGTTCCTGAACTTTCTCGCGTTGCTCTTTCTTGGATTTGCCCGCCAACTCAAGAACGAGAAGGAGATTATCTCGCACGGACAGTTTGCGGAAGACAGAGGTTTCTTGGGGCAGGTAGCCGAGCCCCGCACGGGCACGTTTGAACATCGGCCATTTGGTGATGTCTTGGTCGTCGAGAAACACGCGGCCCGCATTCGGCTTAACGAGGCCGACTGTCATGTAAAACGACGTTGTTTTGCCGGCGCCGTTTGGACCGAGGAGCCCGACGATTTCGCCCGTGCTAACGGAATACGACACGCCACGGACAACCTGCCGCGCTTTATATTTCTTTTGAAGATCTTGGGTTGTGATCTTCAAATTCCACCCTTCTTACCTTGTCGGATCACGGTCTTAATCTGATCGTCGCCGCCACCAGACGAGAAGCGAATCTTGGTTACCTCGCCTGCATCGTTTAACTCCAAAACCAATAACTGAGCGCCGGTGATCTCGGCGTCTTCGGTGACTCCATCCTGAGACATTTCAATGTTCTTTTCGAGTCGAACTTCACGATGTCCCGACTCGCCTTTCACAGTGTAGGACATCGACTGAGCTTTGATCTTGAGTTTCGTCGCCTTGCCGTTTTTGCCGGCCTGAAGTCCATCGAACACTAACGGACCAGCCAGGTTAGCCGAATCGAGAATCGAGTCGGTCGATCTCATCACCAAGTTGGCGCTTGAAGCGGTCACATTCCAGATCGAGGTTGCGCCCGCCTTTGCTTTGAAATCCAACGCTACGCTG
>CAMFIS010000006.1 GCA_945952345.1 uncultured Fimbriimonas sp. | reverse complement strand
GGTTCCGACGCTCGTCACACGGCGTAACTTCCTGGTTCAATGCACTCTTAAGCATCGCATAGCCGTCATCACCTGTCCTCAAAGTGTGGTCCGGCATCGCCTAAATAATACGATATCCGAACAATTCGGTTGCGGGTTGGCTAAACTAAGGAGCGTAGGCACGGAAGCCAACCATGAAAAGACGGACTAAGATCGTCGTTACCATGGGTCCCGCAGTGGACTCAAAAGAGAAGATTCATCAGCTCATCGACGCGGGCATGAATGTCGCTCGCCTCAATTGCAGCCACGGCGCATGGGAAGACAAGCGCCAATGGATCGAATGGATTCGAGAGCTGAGTCCCAAGACAGGTCCGGTCGCGATCCTCGCCGACCTCCAAGGTCCGAAGTTTCGAGTCGGAATGCTGCCGTCTTCGGGTCTCGACCTCGTCGCCGGCCAGCACGTTACCCTTGGCCCGAGCGGACAAATCCCCATCGACCAAAAAGAAATCCTCGATGAGATGGACCCGGGCGAACGGCTCCTCCTTGGCGACGGTGAAATTGAAATTGTCATCGACAGCAAAGAACACGAGTGGTTCACCGGTACCGTCGTCACCGGCGGCACCCTCAAGAGCAAGAAGGGAATCACTCTGGTTGGTCAAGCGTTCAAAGTCCCCGCACTTACCACCAAGGACGTCGAGGACATCCAGGAGGCCATCGCCGCCGGTGTCGACTTCATCGCCCTCAGCTACGTTAAGCACGCCAGCGACATCAAGCTTCTAAAGTGGGAATTGGACAAACTCCAGGCCAAGGTCAAGATCTGCGCCAAGATCGAAACTCCCGAAGCCATCAGCGATCTGAACGAGATCATGCCTGAAGTGGACATCATCATGGTGGCTCGCGGCGACATGGGTTTGCAGATGGACATCGAAGATGTGCCGCGCCTCCAGAAGCGGATCATCGAGAAGTGCGGTCAGCACGGCATCCCGGTCATCACCGCGACCCAAATGTTGGAGAGCATGATGACCAACCCGCGTCCCACCCGTGCAGAAGTCTCCGATGTCTTCAACGCCATCACCGACGGTACCGACGCGATCATGCTCAGTGGAGAAACCGCCGCCGGGCAATATCCCATCGAGTGCGTCAAAGTCATGTCGCGCATTGCCATCGAGGCCGAATACGAACTCGGGGAGACGATCTACCTTAAGCACTCGCAGACAGAGCCCGAAAACCATAATCAGGCGATCGCCCATGCGATCGCAACGCTCGAACGGCAGCTTGCCCCGGCCGCAGTGGTCGCAACTTCGGCAAGCGGACAGACTCCCAGGCTCGTGAGTAAATTCCGGCCAAAGTCCAACATTCTCTGCGCCAGTTGGAGCAAAGAGACGGCGGCCTATATGGCCGTGGTGTGGGGCGTCGAGGCCCTGATGATCGATTTTCTAACCACAACGGACGACATCCTGAAGAACGCAACGGAAGCGTTTGTTGCCGAAGGACGTCTGAAAGAAGGGGACCTGGTGATCTTTACCGCTGGTGTGCCAGCGGGCAAGGTTGGCAGCACGAACCTTATCATGACTCAGGTGATTAAACATGAATAACCCTCCAAAGGTTCGAAAGCGACGATTCAACTACTTCATTCCCATCGCCATCTTGGGCGGAATTGGCGTTGTAATCTACACGGCTCGGCCCACGTGGCGCGTGTATTTTATGGAGCGCGATAAGGCAAACCAGATGCGAAAGGAACTGGCCGGTTACCATTCCAGTCAATTGAAGCAGAAAGAGAACGATCAGATGCTGAACCCGGTCCAAAAGGAAGAAGAAGCGAGGCGCATGGGGTTCGCTAAGCCTAACGAGGCGCCTTTGAAGTGATTTCGACGTTGCTCTGCATGGCCTTGGTGGCCGACCAAATGACGGTAGGTCAGAAGTGGCCCTACGTCCTGACCTTTCACTACACTGCCAAAGATATTGACATCACCGAAGAAGAGTCTTTCAACGTCGAGGTGACGGCGGTTCGAAACGAGTCCGCCACGATTCAAGTTTCCCAGCTCTTGACCGCAAGCATTGTGGATGGTCAACGCTTTCCGACCGACACGAAAGCCGTCCCCGCTCGACACGAATGGGCTCTTTTCCCGAATGGCGCGGTAGCGTTCATGCCCGAGGGCAGATTTGGCCTCGAGAATCGACTGTTTCGGGTGCTAAAGGCGATTTTGCCTGAGCCGAAGGGCGACCCTTCGCGTGAGAAATCCTGGACGGTCGACTATCCCGACGACGGAAAGGGCATGCCCATCGGGGCACTGTCGGCTCGATTCGTGAAGTCCATCAAAGACGACCGCGAGTATCAGTTTAGCTATCGAGAGATGAAGGGCACCGACGCGTTTGGTCGCTTCGTGCGGAAGGCGAAGTCGCCATTTCCCAGCTTGATCGAGGCGAAGTTCACCCGTACCCAAATGCAGGGTGGGACGGACATCGTGGACTGCGACTTCACGATGAAGCTTGTTATGAAGAGTTAGAAGTCCTTCTTCGAAGACTAGCGGTGGTGCACCATTTTTTGTAGTTTGACTACGCGGGGGCCCTATCCGACATTTAAGTTGGTACGCTTTATCTGTGCCTATTAGCCCAAACGACCAAAGGTCTATCGATCGCCTGACCTCTCTCATAGCTGAGTATGAGAAATTGCCATGGCGGGGCTCAGGTTCGACCTCGTATAGGCATGAACCTCAACTAGAAATGAGAATGATTCAGGCGATCAACGATATTGCACCACACAGCCAATACGTAGAATTTCTGAGGCACAAGAGACTTGGATTCATAGAGGATGTAGAGTCTGTAGTAAGAGCGCTTTTGAATGACTTGCTTAACGAACATTTCACGGGAAACATTTTCGAATTAGCCCATGGCGAGATATTCTCCGACCTTTTGGACATGGCCCAACATCTTGTCGACAATGGCTACTTCTTGGCAGCAACTGTTGTGGCTGGCACTGCACAGGAGTCTCACTTAAGACAGCTAGCAATAAAGAAGGGTTTAGCAATCGTAGACAACAAGGGCAAGCCACTCACTGGTGACCCACTTAACGTAGAGTTATCCAAAGCAAAGGTCTACGACTTAAACATGCAAAAGCTCGTAACGGCTTGGCAAGGTCTCAGGAACGATGCTGCACATGGTCGGGGAGCAAACTTTGACAAGAGTCAAATTCAGGTAATGATTGATGGAATCCGAATGCTTATAGCGAGAAATCCAGCATAGTGAGTCGGAGTTTGCGATTCGTCAATAATTGATGAAATTTTAGCGAGAAGTCAAGAAGTCGTTTCTCTGTGATAACATATCCCTCGTGATCGCCAAGGCTCATTCCGCTACTCTGAACGGGATCGAGGCGCTGCCGATCGTCATCGAAATCGACCTTCAACCTTGGCGAGAAATCTCGATGATCATCGTCGGCTTGGCCGACCAAGCGGTAGCCGAAAGTAAGGAACGCGTTCGGGCCGCAATCAAGAATTCTGGTCTCTCGATGCCGAAGCAGACCATCATGTGCAACCTCGCTCCCGGCGATATTCGGAAGCAAGGACCCTGGCTTGACCTACCAATTGCGTGTGCAATCCTGGCTTGTGATGGGGTGTGTCCGATCTCAGAACTTGAGGGGACGCTCATTCTCGGAGAACTCGGCCTCGACGGCATTCTCCGCCCGATCGACGGCGCTGTCTCCGTCGCCCTGATGGCGTTGGAGAAGGGCTTTAAGCGTCTCATTCTGCCGAAAGCAAATGCGATGGAAGCTGCCGTCGCGGTCGGTCTCGACGTCTACGGAGTGTCGACCCTCCTGGAAGCGATCGAACTTCTCAATGGCTCACCCCTCATCGGACCCGTCATCTTTGACGATTCGCCGGAGGCGCGCCTTCCGGAATATGGTGTGGATTTTAACGATGTGAAAGGGCAGAAGCACGCCGTCCGCGCCCTTGAGATCGCCGCCGCCGGTGGGCATAACGTTCTCATGGTTGGTCCGCCGGGAAGCGGAAAGACCATGCTTGCCCGTCGACTCCCCACCATCCTTCCGCCTTTGAGCTTAGAAGAGAGCGTCGCCGTCACCCGCATCCATTCTTCGGCTGGACAGAAAGCGAAAGACGGCCTGATTTGGGAGCGGCCCTTCCGTTCACCTCACCACTCCGCTTCCCACGCTGCCATCGTGGGTGGAGGCAAAAATCCAAAGCCCGGCGAGATTTCGATGGGCCACTTCGGCTGCCTCTTTATGGACGAGATGCCGGAATTCGACCGGTCCGTCCTGGAGGCCCTGAGGCAGCCGCTCGAGGATGGCGTTGTCACCGTCGCGCGAGTGCAAAACACGGTCACTTTTCCCGCCGAATGCATCCTCATTGGCGCGATGAATCCCTGTCCCTGCGGATTCCGCGGACTGCCTGAACAGAAGTGCGTCTCGACTCCCGCGAGCTGCATTAAGTACGCAGGCAAGATCAGCGGTCCCCTGCTCGATCGAATCGATATTCACATCGAAGTCCCGCGGCTAAAGCCAGACGAGCTGCTCGATAAGGAGGGCGGGGAAGAGAGTTCAGCGATTCGGGACCGGGTGGTTCGAGCACGAGCGCTCCAGGGCAAGCGGCTCGGTGGCTCACGAGTCAATGCGAAGATGACTCCGCGCGAGATTCGCGAGATGGTGGTTCTGGACGCTGAATGTGACCAGTTCATGCGCCAAGTCGCGGCGCGGATGAACATCTCGGGCCGCGTGTTTGACCGTATTTTGCGCGTGAGCCGAACAATCGCCGACCTCGATGGCAGCGAGCAAGTGAAGCGGAATCACATCGCCGAGGCGGTCCAGTATCGCGAGCGAGTGGTGGTGTAGACAGTACGTGCCACGGCATTTCCAACGGCCGCTGTCTCGACAAACTCAGAAACCAAAACTACGTCTTGGCGAAGGTAGGGTCCACGAAGTGGAGGCTGAGGAACGAAGCGGGGGATAGCGCACTTCTCTGATTATGCGTTCCTTTAACGAAGTTGGCTGAAGATCAAACCAGCTCCCGAAGAATCGCCTGTCCCAAAACCTTCAATTCACTCACATCGTCGTCGATATTCGCCAGCAGCGCTACCGACTTCTCGCCCACTCTCCCAACGTAGCTGGAGAATCCGCGAAACGCCCCTTCGTGTTGAAGCAGTCCCGGCAGCCCGGGCACCGTTGGCATGAACCAACCCATCCCAATTCGCAACCCCGAATACCCCGCAAGAGCACCATTTCTCAGCCTTGCTGGAGTCCAGAGCTGTTCCTGAACCTCGAGCGAGGGAAAGCCGCGATCTAATGCCGCAAGCCAGCGGCCCATATCCTGGATGCACATTATCAATCCGCCATCGGCCGGAGTGCAGAACGACGGATCCACCCAATCCTCGACATCGATTGAGTTTCCATCCAGCTCGTACCCGGTCGCCATGTTCTCGGCGTCTACTCGATACACCTGCGCATCTCGCATTCCGAGTGGGAAGAAGATTCGCTCAAACAAAGCGTCCCCGTAAAACTGGCCTGTGACTCGGTGGATCAACGCGCCGAGAAGGACATACCCTGAGTTGCAGTACTCCCACTTTGTTCCGGGTGCCCGAAGCAGCGGAGCCGAGGCGATGGTCTGGACGAGTTTGTCTTCAGTTGTCGGAACCTGCTCGTCGAGCGAGTTGTAAGCAGAATCCGAAATTCCCGAGAGATGGCACAGCAGATCGCGAACTGTAACGGTATCCCATCGGCCCTGCGCCTCGGGAAACCATCGGCCAATCGAGTCCTCAAGACGGAACGTTTCCTCGCGTGCGAGCATGACGACAAGAGTTGCGACGAACTGTTTGGTAAGCGATGCGATAGGGAAGGTAGTTGTTGGCTCGATTCGTATGCCGTCTTCAAGGCTCGATAGCCCATGGGTCATAAATCCTCCGATTCTGCCCTGGCGAATGACGACCGCGGCGATCCCGGGAATGGGACGATCTTCCAGGTGTGCCCGAACAAGTTTCTGCCAATCCTCCGTCCTCATCGTCCTTCATTATGGACTTTGCAATTTGGATGTCTCGGGAATCAAAGGAGCCTGCGACGACTTTCCCGAGACTGTCAGTCGTTAACTCTCCCTGTTACGTATTCGAACTGACTTTCACGTTATGACTGTGAGAAGGGAATGCCATTGTCGAGATCGTGCATCAAATTCGGATGCACTAATGCTCGACCGGCGAGTTGAGAGCGGGCAAGTCGGAAACATACTGTTGGAGCACCGACCGGCCGATCACGTCGGCTTTGCTATGCCCCGAATCGAGATTCGTCAGCACAACCACGGTCACACCGCGATCCAGCACGCGGCCGATGTAGTTGCTGAATCCCTGCCAGGCACCCATGTGCTCGGCCATGCGATGGGAGCCAACATTCAGCGGTATTCGCCAGCCCAGTCCGTAGCCATAAGTGTCGTGACCTGCAAGTTCGCCACTCATCAGCTTCGAAGGCGTCCATGCTTGCGCCATCTCGTCGGCAGGGAGGAGCTTGTTTGAAGTCAACGCCTCGTCCCACTTTACGAAGTCGTCTGTACTGAGATACAGCGAGCCGTCTGCGGTGGTATTCAAAGACGGAGCCACCCACGCCTGATTCTTGATGCCCTTGTCGGTCATCTCGTAGCCCGAGGCGCGGTGCGGAACGATGTCGGCTTCGCTGATGATTCTCGCCGTCTTCATGCCAAGCGGATCGAAAATCTTCTCCTTCATGAGATCGCCGTAGAACTTGCCTGTGGCGCGATGCATGAGAATCCCAAGCAGCACGTAGCCGCCGTTGTTGTAGCGATATTCGGAAGCCGGCGCATGAGTCACGGTCTCGTTTGCGATGAGTTGCACAAGCTCCGGCTCGGTGTAATCCTTGCGCATGTTCATCTTCTCGTAAGGGGCGTCCGGCAACCCAGAAGTGTGCGAGAGCAGATGCCGGATGGTGACGCCTTCCCATCTCGTGGCCTCCTCGGGGAACCACTTCGTAATGGGATCGTCGAGGTTGAACACTTTGTCGTGCGCGAGCATCAGGGCGAGGGTCGCCGTAAACTGCTTGCCGATCGAACCTGATTCGAAGATCGTTTGCTTCGTGACGGGAATGCCGTTTTCAAGGTTCGCGAATCCATAGCCCCGAATCTTAACCGGCTTGCCGTCTTGCAGCACCGCGATGGAGACCCCAGGAATCTTGTCGATCGCCATTTCTTTTCGCACGATCTCATCCACCGCGAGCGTTGGGCTGAGTCGCTTGACCGCGAGGAGGCTGACAAGGGCAAGAAATGTCATGGCTATATAAATGTGTACACGCCGGTTTCCGTCGAATGGTTATTGAGTCCCAATCAAGTTCACCTCTATTTGACCTCTTAGCCCAAGGTCCCACCACCCTTGGCCCGATAACGCGCGTGCGTTCTTGGACCCCGGATTCGGCTATAGTTAACTCATGATCGCCCTTTCGTTGGCAGCCTTTCTCGCCACCTCGCAAACGCCCGCCGAGCAAATTATCGAGCTAAGCAAAGAGGAGAACCGGGTGATGGCCCACCTTCGAGAATTGACGGGCACGATCGGCGGTCGCCCGACGGGTTCGCCAGAACTGCAGCGAGCCGAGCAGTGGGCGTTGAAAAAGTTTCAATCCTTCGGCTTCAAGAATGCGCACCTGGAGAAGTGGGCCGATGTTCCGGTTGGGTTCCAGCGCGGGCCGAACAACTGGGGCAAGATTCTGAAACCAACACCCCATGACATCGTGTTCTCCACCAACTGCTGGATGCCAGGTACCGATGGACCGAAGCGTGGTCCGGTTGTCTTGATGCCGAAGACGATGGATGACTTCAACCAAGTAAAGGCAAAGTTGAAGGGTGCGTGGGTTTTGGACGACGCCAAAGTTGGCATGCGTGGACCGGATTTCTCGAAAGAAGACGCCAATGTGCACAAGGCGGTGACGGAAGCGGGGATTCTGGGAATCGTGTCGGGAACGCCAGCCGAGAACGTGTGGACGCACGGAACGTGGAAGGACAAGACGTTCGAAAAGCATCCAACCACGGTCGAGATTCAGGTTCGCCACGAAGACTATGTCGAGCTCGATGCGGCGGCTCGAAGCGGAAAGCTGACCTCGGTCGAATTCAACGCCGACAACCACTGGATCAAGGGGCCGATCGAGGTTCACAACGTGATCGCGGAGATTCCGGGCACCGAGCATCCGGACGAGATCGTGGTCCTCGGCGGACACTTGGATTCGTGGAATTCACCCGGATCTCAAGGCGCCAACGACAACGGGACCGGTTCCTCGTCGACGCTCGAAGCGGCAAGGCTGCTGATGAAAAGCGGACTCAAGCCCAAGCGCACGATTCGATTTATTCTCTTCACGGGCGAAGAGCAGGGCCTGTTGGGATCGACCGAATACGTGAAGCAGCATGCGGCCGAGATTCCGAAGGTAAGTGCGGCCATCGTCGACGATGGTGGTTCGAACTATGAGAACGGCGTATCGGGCTTGGCCAAGTGGGGTCCGTACTTTACCGATTCCTTCAAGGCGATGACCAAGGCTTTTCCGGATATGCCGATGGCCTTTAGTCCTGTTGAAAAGTACGATGCCAGCGGCGGCAGCGACCAAGCGTCATTTTGGGCCAAGGGCGTCCCCTCTTTCTTTATGGGCAAGGCGGGCACGCAGCAGTACCTCCATATCTGGCACACCCAATTCGATCGATACGAGGAAGCGGTTCCGGTGTATCTGAAGCAGGTGTCGACGAGCATGGCGGTGGTGGCTTTTAACATTGCAAACGCCGACACCATGATGCCGCGACCGTGAAAGAATCTTTCCTTGGGCTCGACCCCTCACAATATGGCCTTTCGGCTGAGCTAAGCTCGGACATCCAACTTCTTGACCAGGTGCTGGGCAAGGTTTTGCGTGAGCAGGAAGGGGAATGGATTCTTGCGACGGCGCAGGAATTGGTGCATAACCCATCGTGTTCGCTGGGTGGTTTGGACCATCCGGAATTGAAGACGCCGGAAGGTTTGCGCGATTTGGGCAAGGCGTTTACCGTCTTGTTCCAGCTCATCAACTCGTCGGAGCAGAAGGAGATTGTTCGCGTCAATCGGTCGCGTCATCCCCGCCGAGAGTCGATCGGGGAGACGGTTCGTCGAGTGTTTGCCGACCATGGCCGAGAGAAGTTGTTGGAGGCGGTGAATCGGCTGTGGATTGCGCCGACCTTGACGGCTCACCCGACCGAGGCGAAACGGAAAGTCGTGCTCGACAAGCTTCGCGAGGTGTCGCATTTGTTGGCCGAGCGGAGTGGATCGAACGATCTGAACGCGCCATTGGATGCGGGTCGGACAGTTGCGCTTGAGCTTGAGAACGTCATCACCGAGCTGTGGCATACGGACGAGATGCGCTCGCAGCGGCTGACGGTGGAAGAGGAAGTCCGCAATGCGTTGTACTTCTTCGACCGGACCATCTATGAAGTGGTGCCGTGGCTGTATCGCGACCTCGAGGATGCGTTGGAGGAGGTTCTGGGCGAGCGGGTCGTGGTGCCCGACATCATCAAGTACCACTCGTGGATCGGTGGCGACCGAGACGGGAATCCGAATGTGACGCCGGAGGCGACCGAGAACGCGACGATCACCTTGCGGGACATGGTGATCCCTCGGCACTGTGGCGAGATCGAGAAGCTGCGGTGGGAGTTTACGGAATCGCTGAAGTTCATGCCTGAAATCGACTCGATTGCCGCGATGCACGAAGTGATCGTCGATGGGCAATTAGTTGGCGCATGGCGCGACGAGAACGCCTTGAACGTGGAGGACCACATCGCTCGTTACGCCAAATATTTGTCCACTGCCGACAAGGAGCGATACGCCCAGGAGCCATACGTTCGGTTGCTCTTGGCTCTGGCCGGTTACCTCAAGGATCCTGAGGGCCAGTGGTATCTCAGCTTGGATCCCGTGATCTCAGCGCTGGAGACGGTTCAATACGCGATCCGTGAAACCGAAGGTGCAGGATTGGCCCTGCGCAGTAGCTTGCAGGACACCATTCGTCGACTGCGGGTGTTTGGAAATTACTTGGCGAACATCGACATTCGCCAGCATTCCAAAGTTCACGAAAAGGCGATGGGGCTGCTGCTCGCTCAGGCAGGCCTGATCGAGAAGCCGGAGGCCTATTCGGCGATGCGGGAGGCGGACCGGATTGCGCTCTTGGCTTCCGAGATTGCCAATCCTCGACCCTTGATACGCCACGCGACCTCGGACGAGTTGACCAACGTTCTGAGCCCGATTTTCTCGATGCCGGATGTTCACGATCGGCGTTCGGGAACCTACATCACGTCGATGTCGACCTCGGTGAGCGACATGCTCGAGGTCATGCTCTTCATCAAAGAAGAGGGCAAATTGGATTCAAAGCCGAACATCGTTCCGTTGTTTGAGACGGTAGATGACTTGCAGCATTGCGGACCTTTGCTGCGGCAGTTGTTTGCCTTGCCGGTATATCGGCAGTACGTGGATGAGATCGGCTATCAGGAAGTGATGCTGGGCTACAGCGACAGCAGCAAGGACGGCGGATACTTGGCGGCGAACTGGGCCCTGCAGTCGGCGATGCGTGAGATCGCGGCGGTGTCGGAGGAAGTTGGCATTCCCATTCGGCTGTTCCATGGCCGAGGCGGCACGGTGGGTCGCGGTGGCGGCCGCGCGTCGCAGGCGATTTTGAGTCAGCCGAAAGGCGCGTTCAATGGCTCGATTCGGTTTACCGAGCAGGGTGAGGTCATCTCGTTCCGCTATTCCTTGCCCGCGATCGCGCATCGGCACCTGGAGCAGATAGTGTCGGCGTGTTTATTGGCAACGGCTTCACCCAACGAGCGGGATTATGATGCCGAGTACGAGTCAGTCATGAATGTGCTTGGGGATGACTCTCGGGCGGCGTATCGGTCGTTGGTGTACGAGACGCCGGGCTTCTGGGAATTCTATACACAGGCAACGCCGATCGACCATATATCGCTCTTGCCGATCGCGTCGCGTCCGGTGTATCGTCCAGGTTCGGCGGCGGAAGGCGTGGAAGGATTGCGGGCGATTCCATGGAACTTCGCGTGGGTGCAGAGCCGGGCTTTGCTGGTGGGTTGGTATGGGGTTGGAAGCGCGCTTTCGAAATTCATCGAAGGCGGTGGGCAGGAGACGTTGCAGACCATGTACAAGGACTGGCCGTTCTTCCGAACCGTCATCGACAACGCGCAATTGGAACTGGTCCGGGCGCACATGGAGACGGCTACGTTGTACGCATCTCGGGCGAGCGACCACTCGCTGTGGGACCGAATTCTGCACGAGTTTGAACTCACTCGAACGTCTTTGTTGGTGGTGACGGGGGAGAAGGAATTGCTGGAGAACTCCCGCGTGATCCGGCAGACGGTGGAATTTAGGAATCCACTGACGTTGCCGATCAATAAGCTGCAGATTCACCTGATGGATCGTTGGGAGAGTTTGTCGGACAAGGATAAGGAAGGGACTTGGCGCGAGGCGATGCTTCAGTCGATCGCGGGCATCGCGGCGGCGATGCAGAGTACGGGGTGATTCAGTGCGAGTTGCCTCTCGTTGGCGTTTGTCGAGATCCTACGTGGCACTGGCACGCGAGCTAAATCTCGATTCGCTTTCTGCGTCGATTGTCGCGAGTTTGCCAGTGTTCTAATTCGGCTCGCTTTCACTGGTACGCGCCGCTTGTTTACCGACAAACCCTCACCAATTTCGCAAGTCCTGTTATCTTCAGCTGCAATGCTCGGCTTCATTGATGAGGGAGCGCGGTTCATCTCGTACGTGTACGCCGGCAACACGTTACGCCGGAGTCACCGAGATCGTCCAAGGCGCCAGGCCGGCTTTGACAGCGGCAAGTGCATCGCCCGAGTTTCCGAGGTCAGCGCCGCTTGCGCCCGCGTTGTTCCAAACGCGGTCGTAGGGGACTAGCCAAATCTCGTCGCCATAGTTCCACCAAATGATGATTTCGCCATCTGTGCCATTGGGGTTGTGGAAGTGGTAAGCGTAGATCGTTCCGAGGATGATGCCGTTGTATCCACCGTACACCTGGCTCTGCACCGGCTTCGTCGTGTGACTGATTGGCGTGCTCGCAACGGGAAGCTTGATCTTGTAATCGATGGTAATTCCCGTAGTGGTCGAGCCAACCACCTTCACGACCTGCTCCGTGCTCGTGAGCTTGACGGGAATATAGCCGACCGCCACGCCGCCGCCTTGCGGATAGTATCCATCGGGTCCGAATGGCTGAAGGATGTACTGAATTTCCTGACCAGCTCCGGTGGCGTAAGTGACCGAAGCCGTGCCTAACACCGTCGAGGTCGACGTGTCGGTTACGGTGACGGATACGGTTAGCGTGCCTTGAGTCGAGGGGGTGGTGGCAAGGTTCACCGTTTTTGAGCTCGTGGTGAAGTCGCGACTAACGGTCGTTCCATCCGAAAGATTCGCGAGGTTGGAGCCCGTGAGTTTCCAGTGGTACGAGGCATGGCTTGCGGCGACCCCAGGAGCTTGGGCCTCGATCATTTTGTCGATTCCGGGCGAATAGGTTCCGCTTGCGGGAGTGATGCCCACTTTGGGCTCGAACAAGGTGACGGTAAACAGGTCGCTTCGCTCGCCGGTCGATGTGTCCTTCGCCACCGCGACCAGGTCTGCCGCGAGTCCGATCACGCCGACGGCGAGGAAGATTCGGAGGGCAGCTCGCATGGCCACGTACACCGATGCCGATGCCTGGCCAGCGGCAAGGTCGACCGCCACTTGACCTTCAGCCTTGGCGAGCAGGGGCTGAAAAGCCTCAACTCCAGCCGGGCTGAGGAAGTTGCCGGTGAGGAATCGCTGAATCACCTGCTTGGTGAGAGGAATCAGAGCATAGCCATCTTGAGCGCCAACGAGTAGCGAAACCAGATTACTGGTGGTGGCTGTCAGGTTGGTAATCGTCGCAGTGAGCTCTGCGATTCCCCACGTCGCGCCACCAATCCCGATGGCGTCGAACATAATGCCCGCCACGTAGCTGAGCACCATGGTGGCGTGCAGATTCTGCACATCCGTTTTCCACTGGTCGACGGCCCCGGCGTAGCGTTCAAGGTCGTAAACCGCTGGAGGATTCGCGCCAAAGACGGTATTGAAGGCGACCAACTCATAGATTGACTTCCGATCATTGTCTTCGAGTTTTAGTGAAACGGGAATCGATGTTTTCGGATGCCAACCGCTGTGAAGATTGAGCAGCGAATTGGTGGCAGGAATTTCGAGCACGCTGCCGACCTGCTTGGGCGTAATGTCCGTTCGGTTGCCGTTGTCGTCAATGTGGGCCACCAAGTAGGTGTACATGAGCCCGCTTCTTCGGCGGGAGTTCTGGACCTGATATGCCAGACCCGAGGTGCCCTGAACAACGGTGAGTCCATCCACTTCGTTACTCGGCTCGATGAGCATCATGGTTGGCAAGCCAAAAGGCTGGGTGACACCCGAATGGTTTCCGGGGGATGAGGTGCCGATCGCTTGAGCGGCGGCGGCGACGGCGTCTTGCAGTGTTTGCGAGGCCGTCTCGAACGCGTATGGATCCGTCGCGAGTTGAGTTTGGATGACGCCGGCAAGAGTCGCGGTTGCGCCGTGCCCCTTGATGAGGTCGAGGAGCGTCTTGCGTCCGTCACGCGGGAGCGCATTACCGTCCAGCGCGATGAAGAGCAAAGCGACGGCGGCTGAAGTTGCATCGATCCGCCTCAGATGGTCGGCGGGGTCGAAGATGCCCATGCCGATGACTTTCTCACTCGGCCCGTGTAATGCCAGTACCCAGGAGGGCGCACCCGAGTCGATGGTTGCGTTGAAGGCTCCCGATGCGACCGGACCCACTTTGCCCATTCCGACGATGAGGAGGTCGGCTTCCGCGATGCCGGGCGGAACGGAGATCGTGCCGGTGGCAGACATCGTTACCCCTCCTCCTCCGCCACCACCAAGAAAGCCTCCGCAGCCGGTGAGGAACACTGCGGCGAGGGCCGAAACTTGGACGCCAGTCGTCAGGACTTGGCGTCGCGAGAGGAGGGTTTGCGTCATGCGTACCAGTCTATGGGCCCGGCGTGACGGAGGCGTGACGGGGTGGGTTGGGCGATGCTGAGTACGGGCTAAGGTCGGACGGCGGGCGTCTCGCCTGCTTAAAACTCCTTACGCAAACTTAGCACCGCCGGTTGGCGTTCGAATCCCAGCTTGCCGTTGATCGCCAGCATGCCCTCGTTTCGCGAGTCGTTGTCGGTTTGGATTCGCATGCAACCCGCCAGCTTCGCAGCGGAGATTTGGCGGACCTTCAGGACCATCGCAATCCCACGTCCGCGAGCATTCCGCCTAACCGCTGTGAGCCACTGGTCGAGGATCTTGGTTTCTGAGTTCAAATAGCCACCCGTAAAGCCGACGATTTCGCCAGAGTCGAGCGCGAAGAAGGTGAGATCCTGGGCGAAATCAGGTTCCTGGATCACCTGCTCGTCGAAGAAGTCGAACGCAATCGGAGTTGGCGGAGCGCTTCGGGGGACATCGTGGCGGACTTCGCAGAAGACGTCGTACCAAGCCTGCCGAAACGAAGGCGAGTCGAGGTCGGCAAAGGTTCGAAATTCGATCCCATCGGCCTCCGATTCAAAACGCGAAAGGTCGCACGTCTGCACATCGAGATAGGAAACAAAGTCGCGCTTGTGCTCGACAAATCCACGCGAAGAAGCAAATTGAAGTCCAACCTCGTTCCGCTCCGAAACCTGGGCCGAGATCGACAACGCATCCAGAGCGAGTAAGTGGTCCTCGACAGAGGAATAAAGAGCCTGACCACAACCGTGGCCACGGAAGGGAGTATCCACCGCTAAGGTCAGGTGAAACTTCTGCGGATGGTACATTCCAGCCAGCCGCTCGGCGATGGCAAATCCCGCCACCGCACCGCTGACCTCCACGACAGATATCATTCGCTGGAGCTCAGGAGCCAGGGTCTCCATATCGCGCAACATCTCGCCCGCCGACAGCTTATGCATGGGTGTCGTCTCGTTTTGAATCCGCACAACCTCGGCGAGGTCGGCCAACACAAATGGACGAACGTTCAGGTTCAGCCCTTGCCTTCGTGACCGACGACTTGCACTGGCGTGGAAAGCGTAAAGTTCTTTCCGTTCTGCGTGTACTTCGCCTCGACGAACATTGCCGTCCAATTGTTCGGATCGAACTCGGTTGTCAGCGTCGTATGCGGTTCGATGCGCGCCTCGACCCACTTCGACTTTCGGAAGTCCTTCGTGTTGCTCTCGGCTTTCCAAATCGTGGTCGAAACCGGCTTGGCATTCTTATCGTTCAGCTTAAAGGTCGCCGTGTTATGGTCGCGATCCACCTTCATCGTAGCCTCCAACTTTGGCATCTTAAATTGTCCAGCCAGCGACCGGGCAAATGCTCCGACGGTGTTCACCACGCGGCCCTTATCCTCAAGTCCATGGCCAGAGTTGGGAACCTCGAGCAGGTACTTGGTTTGGTGCAGGTCATCCCAGTAAACCGAACTCGAATTCACCGTCCAGTACGGATCGTTGGTGCCATTCACGATTAGCGTCGGAACCCGAATTTGGTCGCGATAGGAGTATGGATCGACCATGTGCATCAAGTCTTGTCCGTTTTTGGTCTGCAATTGCTCCTGCAACCCGCGGCGCGTGTAGTCCTCGATTTGCTCACTGTACTTGCCCCAGTCCTTCAACTGCTTTTCCATCTGCGGTTTAAAGTTCAGATTGTCGAACACCATGGGCGCGATACCAGCGATACGACGATCACCCGAGGCACCCGTGAGCCAGGTGGTCCAACCTCGCTTGCTGGCGCCGGTAACCACGAACTTGTCGAACTGCATGCCGTTTTGTTTGGCGACCTTTTGGGTCACGTTCATCGCCACGATCGCGCTCTTGGTCATCGGGAACAGGAGCGGCCAAGTCTCGTCGCCCGTGCGCAGGTATTGCTCAAAGGTGTGGGCGATGAGATCATCTTCCTTCCGATCCCACAACGGCTGGTTAGGAATGTTGAAGAGCATGGCGATGGGCATTCCCGTCGCGGCGGAAAGCAGATTGAGGTCGACGTAGTCTCCTTTGAAGGGTCCATCGCCGGTGACGAAAAGGATGGCGGTCTTGAACTTCTCGGCCGACTTGGGAACGAACAGCAGAATCTTGTGGGACCACAGCGTGTTGTGCCACTTCTGGCTGGAAAACTCGATCTCATAGGTAAGTCCGTTCTTGGTAACCTTTGTCTCCGGGAGACCTCGCTCGGGGGCGTTGAGAAAGCGATCCAACGGCGTGGAAGAACTCCACGCGAACGACGACATTAAGGCGAGTTCAGCCAGCACGTCTTATTAGACGTATATTTGTTGCGTTTATTTTTCGGATCGCGGTCAATCTTCACGGTTTTTGCTTGACAATAGACAGGATCGGTGTAAAAATACAGCATCGGTTATGCTGCCTTGAAGGTGGCAGGACGAGGATTTAGGGGAATGCTGAACCGCTACACAAGCTTTAAGCGAACGATGGCACTGGCTGGCGCCGCTGCACTGAGTGCAGGATCGTTTGCGTTCATGCTCGATACAAATATTATTATTGAACGTGCGCTCAATAGTCCGACGCTGACCGTCAAGTACGACGGCGCGAACGCTTCGCTGGTAGAACTGCGAATCAACGGCGAGAGCTTTGCAACCAAGACCGTCAGTGCGGCCGCCAACAAGGGTGAGATCAGCTTTACGCTCACCGTTTCGGACCTGAAGGACGGAGATAACGAAGTCGAGATTCGACTCTTCGACAAGACCGGTAAGGTCGTCGGAAGCCAAAAGCAGACGATGGCAACGGATCAGGCCAACAAAGGCCCGGTCTACATCACGGGTCCTAAGCAGGGAGCAGAAGTCCACGGAATTACCGAAATCAAGGTTGGCTTTGGCAAAGAGCTGAAGAACATCTGGGTCAGCTTCTTCGTGGATAACGACCACAAGGAAATTTCCAACACACCTCCGTACACCTACACGTGGGATACGCAGCGAGAAACCAATGGCTGGCACACGGTAGAAGCCTGGGCCGTCGACCCGAATTCCAACACGTACAAGTCCAAGCAGGTTCGAGTATTCGTGAACAACCCTGGTGGCCGAACCGAGCGACACACGCTGGGAACGACCGAACCGTCGGTTGCAACCAAGACCAACAAGCCGGAAGTAACGAGTAGCGAACCCAAGCAGCCGGCCAAAGATCCGGTCAAGATCGACAAGCCGGTCGCCGTGAAGGTCAACAACTCGAAGGTGATCGAGCCGGTTACGACGAAGAGCCCAACGATTGCCAAGGTTGAGGACCACAAGACGGGCAAAGCCGCGATCAAGGTTGGTTCCAGCGTTGCCATGGGCAACCAGGACATGATTCCGACCGGAACGCGAGTTGCCGCCGGTGGATTTGGTTCCAAGGTTCGCAATTACGCTTACGAAGCCGCTGGTAAGGCTGTCAGCATCGATAAGGGTGTTCGACTCAATGGCGTCACTTCGTTCAACGTGCTCTACAACGGTTCTTATGTCGAGTTCGACGTCCAGCCGCGAGTCGACGATGGCATTCCGATGACCCCGTTCCGACACCTTCTTGAGAAGGCCGGCGGAAAGGTCCAATGGGAGAATGAGAACAAGGCTGTCACCGCGAAGACCGATGGCAAGAACATCTGGTTCAAGGTCGGCGACGCCACCGCGAAGATCAACGATCTTCCGTTTACACTTGAGCTCGCTCCTTACATCGACCGAGGACGAACGATCGTTCCTCTCAGCTTCATGAAGGATGCTCTCAACGTCAACATTCAGTTCGACCCGGGTACGGGCCACGTGCTGATCACCAAGAAATAAACTTCTCGAAGATTCCCCTCGAGAATAAGGCGGGTTCCCCTACAAAGGAGAACCTGCCTCTTGTTTTTAACAGGTTGTTTTCACCTGCAAATATGGAAGAGATTCACCGATAACTTTGGTAACTCCAAGAGTTATCACCTTGGAAGGGGAATCTTTTGAATCTAGCTTACAATTCTGACAAGCGACGGTACGTCCGATACGAACTGCTCGATTACGCCGCCATGAGTGTAGACGGCAACGACGGTTCGGTCAACATCGTGATTACCGACATTGGGCTTGGTGGCATCCAGATTCGCTCGCGACACGAACTCATTTCGGGCACTAAGTGCATCGTACACGTGGCTTGCATGAACGGCGTGACGCTAGAGCTTCGCGGCGAAATTCGCCACGCGACTTCGGTTCCCAATTCAGATTTGTACAGCGCCGGTGTTCGGTTTATTCCGGAGAATCACCAAGAGCGCATGTCGGTTGCCGAATTTGTGCACCAGGTGTTTCAGCGCCAAGCCGACGAATTGGCTTCGTAGTGCAGAGAATTCAGTGCGAAGTGCAGAGTCGACTTTCTTAGCACTACGCACTTAGCACTTAGCTCTATACTGATTCCGTGACCGATTCCGAATGGAGTGAGCTTCTTCAGCGCCTCGATCAGCACGAGGCGCACATTCGCGTTTGGGAGCCGGCTGAACCAAATCCTGCTGCTCAGCGGTGCGTGCAGTCTCGACACCGAACGCTTGCCCATCTCCGTGCATGCCAGGAGACCTGGCTTGCGGTTATCGAGGCACTTATTGCGAAGCCAGGAAAAAGTGTCAAAGCCCTTCATGCTTGGCGACTCTTCGATCAGAAAGGCTATGCCGCGTTGCCTTGGGATGAACACATGGACGCCTTCCTCGCGGACCGGAAACGGCTCATGACGGTGTTACGTTCGGCCGATCGCTCGGTGGGCGGAAAGTTCAATGGGAACGACTGCACGATCGAGAGCCTGGTCGCGGGGCGGATGGTCTCGCACGAGCATCATCATTTGTTCGAACCGCGATAGAATTGGCCGATCAATTTCGCCAATCATCGCCAGGCATAATCCGTTTCATGAACTCATGGAAGAGCGGAACGGTAAACGCAGTATCACCGTGATTTGGGCTGTACACCATTCCTTTCTTGATGAGACTCGTGCGATGGGGGCCAAGACTGCTCACTTCTCGGCCAAGTTCGTGAGCGATATCTCCCGATCGATGGGGGCCCTCGCCAAGTTGAGCCATAGCTCGCAAGTACTTACGCTCGAAAGGCGTGCACCGGTCGAAACGGACACGGAAGAAACTCTCGTCGAGAGCGGCGACTGTAAGTTGAGTCGCCTCTTCTACGTCGTCGACCGTAATCGGTGAATCTTTGGCCACTTCCCAAGTGTGCTTTCCCCACTCCTGAAGGAAATAAGGATAACCCTGCGTCTCTCTAACGATTGCTTCAAGCGCTTCAGGCATGAAATCAACACCTTCATCCTTTGCAGGTTGACTCAATGCCAACCTCGCAGCTTCTGGTGGGAGCGGGCCAACCTCAGGAAAGTCGAACAATCGCTCTGCGTAGGATTTCGCATTTCCCATTTGTCCTCGCAATTGCGGTAATCCTGCTCCTACTAGAGTGACCGGGAGCCCAAGCTGGGCCATTCTGTGCAACGCTGTCACCAATGCAGCAAGCTGGTCTTCCTGTACGTATTGCAGTTCATCAATAAAAATTACAATTGAGGATTCCACGCTGGCTGCAGCCTGCCCGGCAGCTTCAAGAAGCGCACCAAGGTCATGTTCCAGATCTCCATTATCTGCTAAGCCCGCTTCTGCCGGAAAGTCGAATCCTACTTCGATGTCCTGATATTTAACTTTGAGTGATTGAGCAAATCCGGTTAACGCGCTTAGTGCCTTTTGGGCGGCCGACTTTGCGCGTTCATTCTTGGAGAGGCTGAGAAGCGCCTGACGAAGCTGTGGTGCGAGTATTCCAGGAAGTGATCGATCTTCTGGCGCCTCGATCATGAACGCCGTCATTCCGTCATTTCGAGCATTTTGCCAAGTACGATCGAGTAACACTGTCTTTCCAACACCGCGAAGTCCGACCAGGAGCATGCTTTTGGCTGGCTTACCATCACGAATTCTTTGAAGAGCAATATCTATTCTCCTGATCAGATCATCACGACCTGCTAACGCAGGTGGTCTTGTTCCGGCACCAGGTGCATAAGGATTCCTAACTGGATCCATATTCTAATTATAACCATCTAAACCATATTTAAGAGGTTTTCATAAATTAGGTTTAGATTATAATCAATAGACTTAGGCCGGCTCAACCGTGCCACTCACAGTGCCAAAGCCGACTCGGAAGCCGTCGCCTTGGCAGTAGCCAGTCATGCTCAGCGTATCGCCATCTTCGAGGAATGTGCGAGTTGCGCCACCGACCTCGATCGGTTTAGAACCTTTCCACGTCAGTTCAAGCATGGAGCCGAACGAGCCCTCGAGTGGTCCACTGATTGTGCCGCTGGCATACAGATCGCCCCAGCCGAGCGGGGTGCCATTCGACGCCTGGTGCGCCAGCTGCTGATCGAACGACCAATAGAGATACTTCGTGTTGGAAGTCGAGATCACATGAGAAGTATCCGATCCGGCCGGTTGAAGCGAGACTTCCAGCTTGATGTCGTAGGTCAGCGAAAGCTTCGTCTTGAGGTACGGGAGCGGCTCGGGGTCTTGCTCCGCACCCGCGATGCGGAACGGCTCCAGCGCGTCGGGCAACACCACCCACGGCGAGATCGACGTGGCAAAACTCTTGGCGAGGAATGGGCCGAGGGGTACATATTCCCATCGCTGGACGTCTCGAGCCGACCAGTCGTTCACCAGAACATAACCCAGAATGTGCTTCGGCGCATCTGCAATCGGCATGGGCTCTCCCATCGCTGTCGGCTGGCCCACAAAGAAGCCCATCTCCAACTCAAAGTCGAGTTCCTTGGTCGGGCCGAACGAAGGCACTTCGGCATCGGCGGCCTTGGTCTGGCCCTTCGGTCGGCGAATCGGAGTACCGCTAACGACCACACTCGACGCCCTTCCGTTGTAACCCACCGGCACGTGGCGGTAGTTCGGCAGCAGAGGCGGCATGTCGGGACGGAACATCTTGCCCACATTCGAGGCGTGGTGGATGCCCGAGTAAAAGTCGATAAAGGCGGTTGGCTTGATCGGCAGGAGGAGACGTGCCTCCGACAAGGGCGTCATTGCTCCCATGCGAAGAATCTCGTTGTCGCGCAACGTGGCGTTGGATTCCTCGAAGATCTCGAAAAGCTTGTGCCGGAGTTCGGAGAGTTCTTCCAGCGAGAACTCGGCGAAGGAATCCATGTTCGTCGATCGGAAGATCGTGAGAATCCCTGCGTCGCGAAGGGCGGTGAGGTCGACGGCGTAGTCGCCGATGGCGGTCGCCAGCGTCACATTTCGACCCGCGGGAGCGAGCAATCCGAACGGCAGATTCTGCAGGCTGAAGTGTGAAGTGGGATCGACGGGAACCCAGGACCGCGCAGAACTCGGAACAACAAACATTTCTAACCTCTCGACAATCTACCCAAACCGGCCAGCGGTTCATCGATGGAACACGACCCGAAGGAGCCGAAGAACGAGCGAGCGTCGTTCAATTCATCCTCACCGAAGGTTCGCCCGGCGACAGAAAGCGACTCGCCGATCCTCCATTGACTCGCATCCGAGATCGACAATATTTGACTGATTTCTTCCGTCGAGGCGTCGTCGGCAAAAGCGATGGCCGTTGCAGCCAGGACGTTCAGGAAGCCGTGAGCATATGCTCCGGTCGCTTCATCGTTATGGCCAATCGGCTCGTGCAATCCTGCCGTCAGTTTGAATTCAACCTCGAGGTCCACGCATTGCTTGATGATGCTGGCGAGTTGGTCGCATGATGGGAAAGACTCCTTCATGAGGCCGCCGGTACGGAACTTCGCTCGCGCCCACTCGTGGCTCGCCACCTCGGCAAGTGCATCCTCGAGCGGCTTGTCCCAGGGAAGCTCGACGTAGATATCGGTTTCCTTTGCGATTGGCTTCAGCCGCTGCATCGCTTCGCCAATCTGGTCGAGGTCCGCGATACGACTCTCATAAGTGGCGGCGGCCAGTCCCTTGCCGCCGGCGAAGACCTTCTTCATCTGGGCCAAATCTTGTTCACGCGCTTCCAGCCAGGTATCCCAAGAGTTGCTCGGACGCCCTATGAGCGCAAGCTCGACATCGTCGCCATCGCGCGTCAAGCCGGCGAGGTCGTCCAATGTAGAAACAGACCAAGCCAGAGAACCAACGATCCACGATTCCTCACCGGACCGGTAGCCGAGATAGTTTTTCCACGACTCGACCGACGGCAACGCCGCCGGGGGAAAAGTCCCCGCGTAGTCGATGATGTTCTCCAGATACCAGATTTCGGTGGAAGGCACGCTTCAGTTTATCCGACGCCGAACAAAGGGGGCCGCAAAGGGTATCTTTATAACTTATCATTACATTCCACGACGGGGTGGATGCCCGAGGGAAATCAAATGTCCAATATCAAAGTCCTTATTGCCGATGACGAACCAATCATTCGATTGGATCTCAAGCAGATGCTGGAAAGCTTGGGTTACGATGTCGTGGGCGAGGCTGGAGATGGAAAAGAAGCCGTCGAGTTAGCCCGCGAACATAAGCCCGATGTCTGCATTCTCGACGTAAAGATGCCCATCATGGATGGCATCGAAGCGGTCGATATTATTACCGAGGAGAACATCGCTCCGACGATTTTGCTGACGGCTTACTCCGACAAAGAATTGATCGAGCGAGCGAAAGCCGCCGGCGTTTTCGCCTACTTGGTGAAGCCGTTTAAGCCGAGCGACCTGGCTCCCACTATCGAGGTAGCCCGAGCACGGTTCGAGCAGAATGTTTTGCTGGGCAAGGAAGTTTCTAGCCTCACCGAGCGACTTGAGGCTCGAAAGGCCATCGACCGAGCCAAGGGAATTCTCATGGATTCTCAGAGCTTGAACGAGGCCGAGGCCTACCGCCGAATCCAGATTCAATCGATGAACCTGCGCAAGACCATGCGCGAGGTGGCCGAAGCCATCATTCTCGCCAAGTCCATCTAGCCAAGCGGCAATGAACGAAAACCTGTTCGCCCCCTGGAGAATGAAATACATCGACCGGGCAGGCGGCTCGGGGAATATCTTCGTCGATTTGGTGGCCGAGAACGAGGACGAGAAGAACGGAATTCTTTATCGAGGCAAGCACGCTTTCGTGATCCTGAACGCCTTTCCGTACACCAGTGGGCATCTCATGGTCGCGCCGTATCGCGAGACGAACGACCTGCCGTCGATGACCGACGAAGAGCTGCTCGAGATCAACCAGTTAGTGGCTCGCTCGGTGAAGTGGCTAACGACGGCGTTCAATCCGCAGGGGTTCAATATTGGAGTTAATGTGGGCAGCGCCGCCGGGGCGGGGATTCCCATTCATATTCACTGGCACGTGGTTCCTCGGTGGAATGGCGATACGAACTTCATGACCACGGTGGGTGAGGTCCGGGTTCAGCCTCTTACCTTGGAAGAAGCGTATGCGAAGCTCAAGGGGATTATCGACAATGACCTTGGATGAACTTCGCGAGCAGGCGCTCGTCTGTACGGCTTGTGGGTTATCGGAGCGGCGGACCAACGTTGTTTTCGGCGAAGGTAATCCTCGCTCTCCGCTGGTGCTGGTGGGCGAAGGTCCGGGCGATAATGAGGACAAGACCGGTCGGCCATTCGTGGGCAAGGCGGGGCAGCTGCTCGATAAAGCCTTGGTCGATGCGGGTCTCTCGCGTGAGACGGTTTACATTTGCAACACGGTGAAGTGCCGCGCCGCAGATTGGTCCTCGGGCAAACCGCAGAACCGCCCTCCGACCGAAGAAGAAACACTCGCGTGTCGACGCTGGCTTTTGCCGCAGCTTACGCTCCTCGCTCCGAAGGTCATCCTCTGCGTCGGTGCCCCCAGCGCCAAGAATTTGATCAAGAAGAACTTCGTGATCACCAAGGAACGTGGGCTTTACTTTCCTTGCGAGTTCTCACGAACCGCGATTGCGACACTTCATCCAAGCTACATTCTTCGGAATCAGTACGGAGGGAGCGATGGCGGATATTCGCTGCTGGTTTCCGATATCCAGAAAGCATGGGCGGCGGCGGAACGATTGGCGGCCAAGGATGTCCCTGGAGCACCGGCGGTCGACTTGAATCCTCCCGCCGGAGATGGCGAGGACCAAGCGAGTTTATTTTAGACGCCACCCGGTCCAGGTGTGGCACTGGTAACGATATCTGCCTTGAGTTCGTTCATTTTCACGAAGAATGAGTGAGAGCGAACTGAGGCTGAGAGTTACCAGTGTTTGTGGTCTGAAGTTAACACTGGTAAATCCCAGTTCCTTCGTCACAGGCGTCTTTACCAGTGCCACCAACTGATGAGAGGATGAAATGGCCTACGCCGAGCGGCGGGCCTGCAGAACGGGTCGCTCGTCGAGCTGTTCGATGTTGAACTGAGGACCGAGCCATTCGGCCGCCGTCTTACTCAACTCAATCGCATTCGGTCGAGCGCCTTCCGCAATCTCCATCGTCTCATTCCAAAGTTGGCTGAGGGCGATCGTCGACCCGAGGCCGACGGTTGGAATGATGTCGGCATGGACGCCGTATCGTGCATGGATATTGAGATCCCGCGAGGCGATGAACATATGGATCGCATCGCGGATGCCGAGCGAAGTCGTCGCAGTCAGAATCAATGCTTCTTCGGCAATGCGCTGGTCGGTGGAGGCAACCATGTAAGTGTTCTGGTAAGTGCCGACCTTCTTCAGCATGTGTCGGCTAACGATCGCGTCGAGCAAAACCCAGAGGTCGCCTAGCCAAGGTTCTTTCGACGAAACCGGACCCTTGTCGGTCCAAATCTCCACCACGAGCGCGGCAAGCAGGAGGCCATCGCGAGAAGTTGGCAGGCTGTCTTCAAGCTGCTTTGCTTCGACCTCTCGTCGGCGGGATGCTTTCCATCGCCAGCATGCAGCCGATGCCGCAGTGCAGGTTCCGATGCCAACCAAGGCCCCATATAGTTCGACGGATGCTCCCATCTCCTTTCTGGAACTTCCATAATCAATTGGGCCATCATGTCGGCGGAAATACCAGACCTTTACACCGCCGGATATGGCAATCGCGGATTTGAATCGTTCGTTCAGCTCCTCGAGCAGTTCCGCGTTACCCACCTTGTCGATGTCCGCTCGGTACCCAGCAGCGCTTATTGGGAGGAGTTTCGGCGTGAGAACCTCATGGACTTGATTCCCCGGCGAGGTTTGAAATATGTCTATATGGGCGATACGTTGGGAGCAGTGCGAGATTCGCCGATCGTATGCAAGGAGCCAGATGCGATCGATATCCGCCCGCTCTTCGAGGATCCCGAACTGCACAAAGGACTGGATGCGTTGGTCAAGGCATATCAAACTCCGGGCCGAGTGCTGTGCCTGATGTGTGGGTGCATGCGGCCGCATTCGTGTCACCGCTCACGACTTTTGGGTCGCGCGCTGCTGGATCGTGGAGTGGACCTAATGCATATCGATGGAGACAATTCGGTAGTGCGGCAGAGTCAGTTGGATATCGCCGAGCAACTGCATCTGTTTTGATTCCGGTGCGAGGCTATTTTCCCATCCTGTGGTCGATGAGTGAAAATATTGCATCCGCCGCAACAGCGCAGCGGACAGAGAAGAACCCGTTGAGCCTTGCAGCAGAGCCGAACACTCTAACCGATATTGAGCCTAAAGTAGCAACCTCCGAAGCGCGATTCCGTACTTTATAATCGACTTATGTTTCCGTATATACTATCCGGTCCGATGTATACGCCCGGTGGAACCTCGACGACCGAGGCGCGCATCATCGCCGAAGACACTGTCCGCGCAACCGAACTTAAGGTCCAGGCACTTGAGCTCACGTGCGCTGCGATGTGGACCATCCTCAAGGACAAACTCGGAGTAACGGACGAAGAACTGATTCACGCGATCCACGAAGTCGACGCTCGCGATGGGGTGGTCGATGGCAAAATTGGTCAAGCTGCGAGGGTCTGTCCCCACTGTCAACGCAAAGTCCTTACCCGGAACCCCACGAAGTGCGCTTGGTGTGGCGGCGACCTCGCTCCCTTGGGTGGCTAACCTACAGGTAAATTCCAACCATGATCATCGCCTCTCTGTTTCTCGCCGGAATACAAGGCCAAGGCCCGCAACGCGTGCCCTCGATCACCGGCACGGTGGAAAAGATTGAGGGGTTCCAGTCCAAAGTATTGGGCAATAAACGAAACGTCTCGGTCTACCTTCCACCCGACTATGCGAAGGATACGGCTAAGAAGTACGCCGTGGTGTACATGCACGATGGACAAAACGTCTTCGACGGAATGACGAGCTTCATCCCGAACCAGGAATGGCGGGCGGACGAAACCGCCCAGATGCTCATCGAAGCTGGGATCATCGAACCCATCATCATTGTTGGCATCGACAACGGCGGCATGGAGCGAGGGAACGAATACCTCCCGACCAAGTTCAAGATGGGGCAGAACGAGGTCGGGGGCAAAGCCGATAAATACGGGCAAATGATGCTGGACGAGATCATGCCCATGATCAACCAGAAGTACCGAACCAAATCGGGTCCGGAGAATACCGGCCTCATTGGATCGTCTTTCGGCGGTGTGATCACGAGCTACCTCGGCATCACGCATCCAGAAGTCTTCGGCCGCCTGGGGATCTGCTCGCCCTCAGTTTGGGTGGATAACAACAGCCTGCTTCAGATGGTGAAGCCCGTCAACTCGCGCCGCCCGCGAATCTGGATTGATTGCGGCGGTAAGGAAGGCCCTCAAATGGTACTTGGGGCGAAGTCGCTCTACGACTCTTACGTGAAGGTGGGCTGGAAGCGGGGTTCGGAGATTCGGATTTCGATCGAAGCCAACGCCGAGCATAACGAAGTGGCGTGGGCCAGGCGCCTCCCGTCCATCCTGACGTACCTATTCCCCAAGCGCTAATTAACAGGACGCATAAATGGAGATGCGGGCAATCCCGCGCTGTTGGCCAGGTTGCCGCGTGGATTGTCGCTCCAACAATATCGCACGGCTTTGATGCCAGTAACGCCCGGTGCTGAGACCATGATCGCGGGAGTCACGATCTGGGCTGTGGCCGTGTGCCACGAGCCGCTGGAATCCAACACTTCAAAACCACGGATCGCGTTTCCGTCCGACGATTTCAAACCTCGGTAGGCGTTTTGGAAAACCACGCGAACCGTATTGCCGATCTGCTTGAGCGAACTCACGATCGGGCTGAAGGCAAACTGCCCGGTGCCGTAGGTTTGGGCCAAAGCGAGGTTTGCCAGCCGACGTCCAATCTCATATTTTTTGATCGGATGGATCGTGTCCGGGTCGATCTGGTCGATGCTTACGACCATTCCAACGTATGGCTGGTTGAGGCCCGAAAGCTGAGCATCGCGCATCTCGGCCCAGGGGGATTTCTCTGGTGTCCCCGCTCGAGAAAAGCCCGGAAGCTGGACGAAGAAGAAGGGAAGATCTGGCTTTTTCCACCTCGCTCGCCAATCCTGAATGAGAGCCGGGAACGCCGCCCGATAGGCGTCCGGCTGTCCAACGTTGCCCTCTCCCTGGTACCACAAAATGCCTTTGACTCCGTACGGAATGAGCGGCGAGATCATGCCCGAAAATGCGCCGGCAGGCGCGTTTCGATCACCCGGGCCCATCGGCCGAGTTGGACGTTGTTTCCCTGGATCGCTCGGCGGCTCGATTAAAAGTTCTGGCTTCCATTTCCAAGTCGCCGAGAGGTCCATGTAGGCTCCGCCGTCGATGGGTCCAAGCTTCATCACGGGGCCCAGTACCCCGCCCTCGCCAGAGCGATTCCAAACCCGAACAGCAATCACGTTATCGCCTTCGTGCACCACCGCCGGCCCGATGTAATAGTTGCGCTGTTTCTCCTTGCCGAACATGCCGCCTACCTTCAGGCCGTTCACATAGGTCATGTCGTCGTTGCCGACTAAGCCGAGCTCAAGGCGCAGGCCCTTGCCGTGCCAATCCGTCGGCAGTTGGAAGTGGTAGCGGTACCAACTTGCGCCGTCCACGTCGCGAAGCTCTTCTTGCTCCCAGGGTTCGGGCAACGAAATATCAGCCCAATCCTTGTCGGCAAACTCGGCTTTATTCCACCCCTTTTCGAACCCCAGATTTCCCGGGTCCTTCTTCTCGTTGACTTCGTCCCACCGGTTGGCTTCGGCTTGCCAGGTATCCAGCCGCTGCTGGTAGTTATTGAGACCCGAAAGGTACTCGTCCAGTAATGGCTTCAATCGGGGGTCCGACTCCAAAGACTTTTGGCTCATCCAGGCCTCGATGCGGGTCCCACCCCAGGTTGCCTGGATAAGGCCAATCGGCACCTTGATCTTCTCGTGAAGTTCGATGCCGAACGCGAGGCCGATGGCCGACCAGTTGCCAACGGAAGCTTTGCTACCCACCACCCAGTTGCCGCGAAGCTCTCGCAAAGGGGCATCGGTGCTTTGCCTCACGACCCGAAAGAGTCGAATGTCGGGGTCAGCTTTTGCCTTGAGTTGATCCACTTCCTTGGCGCGGCTGACCGGCCATTCCATGTTGCTCTGCCCGCTGCACAGCCACACATCGCCCACCAAAATGTCGTTGATCTTCCGCTCTTGACCTTCGGCTTTGATGGTCATGACGAAGGGCCCTCCAGCACCACGAGGGGGAAGTTTAAGCTTCCATGTGCCTTCAGGCTGGACAATGGTTTGGGAGCGGAATCCGCCGAACTGAACTTCAACGGTGGTGCCGGGAACGCCGAGGCCGAAAACGGGAACCGACGTCCCGCGGGGTAGCACCATGTGATCGGCGAAAATTGGCGCCGGTCGCAACATCATTTGCGAGCCAAGGAGCAAACTGGCGATGACCATCCTGGTACTGCATTATTATGCGTGATTCTCACGGTGCGAGTGCAAAGTGCGAGTGCGAGCGGGACGAATGGTGATTGGCGAAGCCTTGCCGCCTCAAGTGTCGCAGATCTGAAATGTTGATGGCGATTCAACGAACATTAAGAGTCGAGCGCCCCGCTGTTGGGGCTATGTGCTTTCAAGCCTAAACAGCCGGTGCCAACACTATCGGAATTGGGGGGCATGAAGACTTGCTTCGTTGATCGAGTCATGTGAGGCAGCCTGTTACACTGGCAAACTCGCCACTTTCCCTCGTCCAAGTGATTCCTGTTCGGCTCGCGTGCCAGTGCCACTTCTACTCCATAGACTTGGCGTGGATTAGAGTCAAAGAGGGTCCCATTTCTCTACGACCCACGGTCTGAATCGAACCCAAAAGCCTAGTTTCCGTCCGCGAAATGCAGTTATCTAGAGTACGGGTAACAAGATGAGACACGACGAATTCGAGGGCCGACTCCAAAACCTTGAGGTCAGCATGCAAGCAGTTTTGATGCGACTCAAGGCGATCGAAACCGGCATTCCCGTGCATCCGCCGCAACCAGCGCTGGCTATGCCTAAGCCGACACCACCACCGGTGATCGAGCCACCGCGAGACCTCCAACCGAAGCCAACGGTGCACGTGCCGAGCTACATGCAGTCGACACCAGTTGCACCAATGACGCCTCGATTGGAGACGCCCGCGATGAACACCGTCGGACAGAGCAAGCCGTATTCCGCTCCCGCTAAAGACGCGGACGAGATCGAATACAAATTCGGTATTAACGGCCTTCTCCGAGGCGGCGCAGTAGTCATGCTTTGCGCGGTTTTGTCGCTGGTTGCCATCGCCCTTAACCGCCATTGGATTACGCCGACCATGCAGTTTGTCGGCGAACTCTTGCTGTGCTTCGGCTTCATCGGCGTGGGAATCTGGAAGCACGAAGAGCGCGAAGACTTCGGTAAGTTGATGGTCGGCATCGGCTCGTTTGGAATCTATGCCAGCCTTGCCGGAGCCCATCTCTTTAAGCACCTAATTACCAGCGAAGCCCTGATTTCGCTGCTTGCGGTTCACAGTTTTGCGAACCTGGGCTATTCAGCTTGGCGAGCCTCGAAATCGTTCCTCAGCATTGGCATGATCGGTGGGCTCATCACCGCGGTCCTGCCCGTGAGTAAGCACAACTATCCCGTCGATCTCGCCCTGCATTTCATGATTCTCGTGCCGATCGCGGCTATCGTGATCCGCAAAAAGTGGATGGACATGTCGGTGATAACTTGGACCGCATCGACCCTCGCGCTTCTTCCCGTAGCGACATCCAGCTTCAATCACGATGCCCGAATGTGGGCGATTCACGCCAACACGCTTCTGATGCTCCTGACCTGCGGTCTGGTGTACCGCAAGACTGAATTCGATGGCCGGGCCGCTATGCAGTCCGTTATCCTCGCCGTTGGCGGCGTCATGGCGATTGCGGTGGATAGTGGCACCAAGGGTTCGCTCCATGAGCTTGGACTTGCCGCCGCTGCGGTTGCCGTTGGTTTCGCTCTCCAGAAGAATGAAACGGTTCGCAACTCGACCTGGTTCGGAGCCAGCCTCATCGCCACCATTCTCGCCCCCATTAGCCTACATTCAAATCCGGCGATGGCAGTCTATGCGGTCGAAGCGCTGGTTTTCTCGGCCCTGCTCCTGAAGTTCCGATGGGATTCCATAGCAGTCAACGCGTTGGCAGCTTTGGGGCTCTCGTTGGGGGCTTATCTCTGGACTCCTCCGATGTCCCTCGGCGCTCGTCCGCCAATCTTGCCTTGGCAAGAAGGGCTCGCCTTGGCATCGTACTCGGCGACCGTCGTGCTCCTGATCATGTACGCGATCCGGAAGCAATCCAAGGATCTTGGCGACGTGGCGCTCCTCGTCGGAGGCAGCATGTTGACTGCCTTCTTCGTCCGTGGATTCGCCTTGGCCCTGGGATATCAGCGATCACCGCTTTCAACTCTCGACCTTTGGAGCCTCGGTCTCGCGATTGCGAGCGTGGTCGCGATGATAGCCGGTAATCGACTTCGCCGATGGGGTGCCACTGCGCTCTCCGCTTTTGTCTTCATCATCGCCGGGGTCCTCGCCGTCGTGAGAGAGCCCTCGAATCTCCCGCTTTGGCTGAGTCCGGTCATGATTTCGCTCATCGCGGTTTCGGTCATTGTGGGGACAAGATCGCTCATCGTCGACCAAGACGAAAATTTTGGCAAGACGATGGTGGTTACAGCCGGTGTCATTCTATCGGCGTTATTCGTTCGTGGATTCGAAGTCACAGTGGCCCTGCCGTGGACCACCTTAACCGCCTCCAATGTCGACTATGCGGGAATCATGGCCGCCAACCTGGCCCTCACCGTCTATGCCCTCGCACGCCGAGGCACAGCGAGCTTGGTCCTTGGCTGGGGCTCTTTCCTGATCGCGGCTGTAAGCGGGATTCTGCTTCAGTACTCCAGCGAGCATTTGGTCTGGCTTGAGCATGCCACCCTCGCGCTGCCTATCCTCTCGCTCATCACCCTGTACGCGATCACCCCACGCGACCCGCAGTCCGATCAGATCGAAGATTCGTTCTTCGTGATTGGCCTGTGGGCGCTAGCCACCTTCTTCATTCGCCAAATCTTGATCATGCCATCGGTTGGAGTCAAGGAAGTCGCGGCGCTCACGATCAGCTGGGTCATGGTGGCGGTGGCGGTTATCGCGATGGGCTTTATTCTCGATCGCCGCTACCTCCGCTACTGGAGCCTTGCGATCTTCATGATCACCGTTGGTAAGGTGTTCCTCATTGATCTCGCCGAGACCGACGCCGTGGTGCGGGTCGTGATGTTGATGCTGCTTGGCCTGGGAATGGTTGGCGGCGGCTACTGGTACATCGTGTGGCGACGAAAGAATACGGTGGCGGGTTAGGAGCGTGGGAAGTGACGAAGCGCTAAGAAGCGGCAAAGCCAGCGTGGGAAGCCATAAAAGCTCACTCCGTCGGCCCCAATAGTCTATAGACGGTGGCTCAAAATCCCTTATTTTGAGCCACCTACTTCTTTGTCTTCCTTCGCTTCTTTGCGCTGGCCCTGCCGCTTCTTAGCGCTTCTTCACTTCTTATTGCTTCTTCCGCCACCTCGTCAGCGTGTGCCCACTGCCCGGCTCCGAGGTGAAGTCGCTCGGCCGCGACATTCCGGGTTCCGCCATACACACAACGAGAACGTCATCTTCGAATCGGTAAATCCCGAATTGCAGCGCATCTTTCTTCGGACCCGAAGCCACGAGGTAGTCGATCGTTCCGTCGGCATGAGCACGGGCAAAGACGTCTACCATCTTCTGTCCACCGAAGGTCACCGTGGTTCGGGTTCCTTCGCACTTTCGCGCCCCGTGAGCCAGGAAGTTTTGGGGCAGTGGCTGCCCGCTGTTGACAACTTCGAGCGGCAACCATTCGCCCTGAAGCTCGGCCATTGCCGGCGTCATTTCTTGGAAGTCGGCGAGATTGCCAGTCTCCACGACTGGAGCTTCGACCTTATCCGGTGCAACCGCCTCGCGGACGGGAGCTTGGCTGGTCACACGCCGAAGCACTTCGAGGGCGTGGTTCGGACTGCCCGTCGAAGAAAACTCAAGGGGCCGATCTGCTCCCACCAAACCAAGGCAGAAGGTCAGCTTGTTGCCCTCCAAACGAAAGATTCCGTAGCAAGAATTCCCCGCTTCGGGGCCTTCGATGAAATCAATGTCGATCTCATTCGGTTCCGAGATTCGGATCTTGAAGACTCCCAGATAATCGCCCTCCGGCGAAAGCATGTTAAACCGATCGCCATTGATCACCAAGGTCGAGGTGGTTAATGCGGAACCGGGAATGGAATTGCCGCCAACTTCCAGTGATTCGAACGCCCACGTTCCCTCGAGGTTGTTCAGCGTTTCGATGGTATGGACGAGCTTGGGCCAACTCTCGAATCCATATTGACGAGCGACGACAAGCTGAGCATCGGCGAGCTTGGCAATGGCCGGATCGAGATTGAGTTCGCGAAAGGCAGAAGCGGAATCGGAAGCTGCGTTCGCCAAAATGGTCTTGGCTTGTCGCTTGAGATGATCGAGATTCGGCCGAGCCGGAAGGTGTTTGTTCATATGTCCTCTATGCATGTCCTGCGATCTGCGAACAGGAGCACAAAGGCTTTTATGTAGGTTCGTATGATAGGTGGGTTTAACCCTTCCCGCAGATCCGGTGGCGACCTAGGCGCGAAGAATAGTATATCAGAGCACAGAGCACAGAGCACAGAGCACAGAGCACAGAGCGCAGGACCCTTGGCTGAGCTCTGAGTCCTGAGCTCTGCTTACTCTAAAGGCTCCACACCATCTTTAGCGAGATCGCGTGTCGGAAGGTTTCACTGTTTGGATCGCCGATGAGGATGAACAGATCGTTTCCTTTGCGAGTCCGTTTTCCGTACGAAAGGTACAGGTTCGTATTCCCGCCCTGCGCAACGAGGCGTCCGCCGAATGACTGCATCGGATCGATGCGGTACGTTCCGCTCAAGATGGCCTGGTTCTCAATCTCCGTCCCCAGCAATTGCTGCCCCGCGATTAGGTTCAGCGAGAACACTTTGTTGACCGGAAGGCCCTGCCCAATCGCCGTAAAACGGTAGTGCTTGTTCTCACGTCGACCCTCGTCGACCGAGATCATTCCTTTGCTGAGTAGAGACTTGGCGTTCCAGCCCAGCCCCAGACTGTAGGTGCGATCCTGGAAAGCGTCTCGACTTCCTTGTTGCCATCCCCAATTTAGCGAGGAGCCGTTGCGAAAATCATACTCTGCCCCGAGGGACGCCCCGCGGTGGAAGAGATGATCGTTCAGGTGAGAGAATGTTTCGGCTGAGAAGTTGTACGAGTACGACTCCAAGAAACCCTTTGGATAGTTTTGAAAAGTCCAAAGGTACAGTCCTCCGCCCTTGGTGTCTGTGTCGCCTTGAATCCCGAGAGGATTCGTGCAGTTAGGATCGACTTTGTTAAGGTACGCCATGCCATTCACATGGCCCGCTCCGCCCTGCATCCGAACCTGGGCATAGTAGCTGTCGCCACTACGATTATTGTCCAGCCACACTCGAGTGGCATTCCCCGAGAATGTCGTTTTGTAAACCCCTTTCACCCATCCGTATGAGCCTCGCATCTGCGTCATCTGCCCGAAGGAGCCAACCTGCCGATTCTCAAGCAAAGTCCCTCCGATGCTCGAGTACTTGCCAAGCTCCTGGTCGACGTTTGCGATTTGCGCTTGCTGTCGCGAGCCAACATTGGCGGCCGTGGCCAGAACTCCGATGGTGGTCGGGCCCTGTTTGCCCGTCAGCTTCAAGCCGTAGTCCACATCGCTGATCTTCTGTGAATAGAACAGGTAAGGGTCGTCGATGAATTGCCCACCTTCGGCGAAAAACGGACGTCGATCTTGGACGAACTTCTCGGTGTACGAGAAGCTAAGGTCTTGCACTGCCCCTTCAACGGTTTGAAAGTCAGGCTTGATCGTCGCGACTCCGGTCATCGTCGTCGTGATCGGCGCCTTGATATCCAACCCGAAGCGGAGCGAGTTGCCATCGCCAGCCGTGCCGAGCGCGTAAGGAAGGATCGTCGGCCTGGGAGCAAAGTTGGGAGGATTGATACCCTCGATTTCGTCCATATACTCAGCGATCCGGCCGTTGTCCGCCTGAGGTGGCGCATAGGGCCATGTTGTGAAATTAGTTTCCGAAGCCTTCTTGCGAGCGAAGAGAAGACCGAATCGGTGGACATTCTTTGGGTACCTCAGCATTCGAAAAGGAATCGCCATCTCGACAATCCATCCGTCGTCGACTCGTTTGGTCGCCGCCGACCAATCACCCTGCCAAGCCTGGTTCTCGGCCGAACCGCCTTCCAACTCCTGGTTCTGGGTTCCGCAGGCGCTGACCCAAAAGACACTTGCCCCCCGATGCGTATTTTGAGTATCCAAGATCACGCCGATTCGGTCGTCGTGTTCAAGCGTTCCGTTGCGCTGGGTTTCCTTCGCCACGATAGACTCGGGATGCGACTCCAGACAGTGGAAAGCCACGTAGAGCCGATGCTTGTCGGCGCAGACCCAAACCTCCGTTTGTTCTTGAACCGCTTCCTTGCCAATAAAGCGATAGAAGCCTGAGCTGTGGAACGCCGATTTCCAACAGGGCTCATCGAGCACGCCGTCGATTTTCGGGGCCACGTCGGCAGCCGGTATGTGGTGTCTCTCCCGGTTCCAGTTCCCGGTGGGGGGAACTGGATTCTCGATACGAGTCGAAAGCGAGGCTTGCCCGAAGGCGGTCGCCATCACAACCGCCCCGACAAGGAAACAAAAGAGCTTAGAACGATTCATTCTTGTGCTCTTTCCAGCCCTTCTTCAGCGCCTTTTGGAGTTCTTTCTGGGCAAGTTCCATGGCCCTTTGCGCGACCTTCATCGCATCTTGGGCGATCGCTCGTGCCTCCGGCGAGAGGTCCTTGTCGTCGATCTCGTGTCCCGATTCTTTCTTGGCTCGCTCGATTTCCTTCTGAGCTTGCTCCAAAGCGCGCTTGACCTCGACGTCAACCTGCTTCATCGACTCCTCGATTTCTCGCTGAATATCCTTCCCAAGGTCCTTGTCGAAGTCGAAATCAATGTCATGATCGCCAATCCCGTTGCCGTCGAAGTTGAAGCTCAGGTCGCCATGTTTCTTGGTCGACTTGGCTGACTTGCCCTGACCGATCGAGACGTTGCCGGCGCCAACCTTGACGTGGATGGTGGTGCCGCCGTTACCAAGTGTGACTTTCTGCTTGTTGCCGAGCCCCTCGTCGTCATCACCTTTGGACTTCGGTCCACCTTCGACATTGCCAATGCCAACCTCGACGTTCAGAGTCGCGTCGCCTTTGAGGTCCAGACCGATCTCTCCAACCCCTACTTCGAGTTCGGATGCTTCACGCGGCGACCGAGTGAAGTTTGCGTGAATCTCGCCTGCACCAACCTTCAGCTTGACCGACTGATCGACCGAGACTTCCGACGCGTGCACCTCGCCAGCATCGACCTTTCCTTGCAGCTGGCCATAGTCGCCCTTCACATCCAGCGAGCCAGCCATCACCTTGGTTTCGAGGTCGATCCCGCGAGGAACGGAAATCTTGGCGGTGAGATCGAGGTGATGTCCCTTACTGTTCTTATCGAACTTCGGCTTCTTCGACTCGTTCTCCGAGATGACAATGGTGTCTCCTTCGCGGCGGGCTTCGATCCAATCGCCGTTTAGCCACGCCTTGTCGTCAGCGCCGCTATCTTTGCCGATCTTCTTGGTGAAGTCAGCTTTTACGTCGGAACTGTTACCCGTCGAGACCTGCACATCGCCGATTTGCAATTCGATTCGAACATGCTTTGCGGCGGACGCTGGCATCGTCGCCGACCAGGATTTCGAAGGACCATCTGCAGAATTCTTCTGGATGAGGACCTGTTTGTCCATTGGTTCTGGTCCGTGGCCCGGACGTGCCAAGGTAAAGCCGGCGATGCTGAGCAGGGCCAGGCCAAGAACGATCGTTGTTTTGTTTATCATGAGAGTTTTCCTTATGGTTTGCGCCCCTGCCGTCGGGGCAAATTTCAGGCAAAGCGGTAGCTGGCGGGTGGTTCCCGGGAGCTTAAGTGGACGAGAATTTGAACCTACGGTCGGTTACTTGTCATCGTCGTCAGGATCGCCTCCTACCGTGATCGAGACCTTGTCTGGATCACACGACTTCTTACTCTTGGCTTTGGTCTGGACTTCGATCTTCTTGCCGTCCACCTTCATGTTCGGAACTTTGATCTTGCCAAACTGGGCGGCAAACTTGAGCGCCGCACTTGAAATATCCTTCGCGAGGCTCATCGTGGCTTTGGCCGCTTTGGAATGCGGATTCGAACCGAAGGCCTTTTCAATGTCGCGCTGAGCCTCTTTGAGGCTCTTGTCGACTTCGCGTTGGGCTTCATCCATCGACTTCTTAAACGAGCCGTCGTTATCGAAATCTGTGTCGTCCATCGTGAATTCGCCCGAGGCGTTAGACTCCGCTTTCGCCTGCTCACGCTTTGCCTGGAGTTGTCCGTACTCCGCCCCCAACTGGCCGATCTTGTCTCCAAGTTCGCCGAACTTGTCGCCGATCTGGTGAATTTTGGCTAGTTGTCGCTGGTCTTCTGCCGTCATCCTCTCGCGGTCGACGGGGGGATTGCTGGTCAAGACCACAGCGGGGTGCCCTTTCGGAATTGTCGTTGTTGAGCTGTTCACGGGAACCGACGGAGCATCGACCGTAAGGGAGACGTCGGGGGTGGCATCGACATTGAAGTCGAGATCAGCGCCCCGGGCAATGAAGTCCCGCTTGATTTCGGCGGGAATTCGCTCAACCACCGGTCCGACCACACTTGCCCCAATGCCCGCCAGGGCGAGGACGCCGAGCACTGACAAGTTGGTCCAACCTCGAAGTGGGTTGCGAGCCGAAGATGAGTTGAGGATCGACTTCAGTCGTCCCTTCAAGCGGGCCGTTCGCGCCATAGTTACGGCTGGGATTGCGTGTTTGGATCCCCGTAGTTGATAGGCAACTTCGACCAAACGCTCGGCATACTCCGAAGGATCGATTCCGGTGGCGAGTACCGCGTCGTCCGCAGCTCGCTCGCTGTCCACTTCATAGAGGGTGCGCATAGCCCAAACCAACGGATTGAACCAGAAGATAGCCGTGGCAAACCGGTAACCAATCGAGATCGCCCAGTCTCGGCGGCGGATGTGGGCATCCTCATGGAGAACAACAGAGCGGAACTTCGAGTCGGCCCATGTTTCCGAGTCGGAGGGCAGAGCAATCTTGGGTCGCACCACTCCCCATGTCATCGGAGGCTCGCCGGTGGGGCTAAAGAGGATCGAGCGCACCAGCCTTGAGAGACCACGCACCCGATTTGAAATCTCTTCGGGAGCCGGCTGCATGGCACGTTGCATCAGATTAAACCGGATGAGAATTAGGGCTTGCCGAACGAAGAGGAGAACTGCAACGGCCAGGACGAGCGAGGCATAGGGAAGTGGCGTGGATGCGGGAGCCGGCTGGGCATTTCCTGCCGAAGCCATGGCGACCTCTTGGTAGCGAGCAACGACCACGGGCACTCGAGGAATGAGAACCATGACGATGGGTAGCGCAAAAAGCCCAGCCAGTCCGATCGAGAGGACCCGAGCCCGAGAGTGGGCCGAAGCCTTAATGAGCGCGAAGCGAACTAACAAGCAGACTGCCGCGATCACCACCGACCGCAGACCGAATTCGATCAATACCGACTTCATTTCCCCTTACCCCGTTTCGACTGATTAATCAGCCGAACCAATTCGTCCAATTCCTCATCGGACATTTGCGACTCTTTGTCTGACAAGAAAGTACGCACAACGCCTTCCAATCGTCCCCCAAAGAATGTATCGACGAGCTTATTCACGGCGCTTTTTGCGGCGTCTTGCGACGACTCGGCTGCGCTGTACAGGTATCGCTTGCCATCCTCCTCGTGGTTGGCAATGCCTTTCTCGACGAGGATTCCCAGGATGGTGCGCACCGAGGAGTACGACGGCGGGTTCTCCATCGCATCGCTCACGTCCTGCACACTTGCTTTGCCGAGCCGATGGAGAATATCGAGAATCTCTCGCTCCCTGCGGCTCAGCCCTCGGCCATGCATTTTAGGCATCGATGCACCTCGACGAAACTGACATGTTAAAAGATTAACACACTTGATCATGGAATGGTTGCAATAAGTGCGAAATTTTTCGCACTTTCGTTGCAAATGGGTCAGGTGTACCTAGGACTCGCGTTCGGCCAGCAACTGAGGCTTGATCACCACGCCAACCCGCGTGATGCGTCGACGGGCCATGTTCTCCACTCGCAGCGTCCCAAGATCGGTTTCCACCATGTCGCCCGGACGAGGAATTCGCTCAAGTTTTTCCACGATCATGTTCGCAAGGGAATCGGTCTTATCGGTAATGTCCAGTCCTAATCCGAGACGATTCACCAACTCGTCGTACCGGACTTCGGCCCGGGCGGAAACTCGTCCGTTCGGAAGAACTTCGATCGGTTGCCGCTCGAACTCTGGACTGTCTTGAAGCTCGCCGAAGACTTCCTCGACCACATCCTCAAGGGAGATCAAGCCACTGGTTCCGCCGTACTCGTCCAGCACGATCACAATCTGGGTGTTGTTCTCGCGCATCGTCTGCACGATCCGCTCCATCGGCAAGTTCTCCGGGATTGCCACGAACGGTCGGGCTAACTTTTCGAGGTCAAACTCCGACTGGGCATAGGCGCGCAAAAGGTCGACGGTGTACACAATCCCGACCACGTCGTCGACATCTCCCCGGCAAACCGGCACGCGCGAGTATCGAATTTGCGCCATTCGAGTCAGGACTTCCTGCATGGACAAGTCGATATCGAGCCACTTGATATCGAGTCGGTGGACCATGATATCGCGGGCTACTAACGCGTCCATCCGCAACGCTCGGGAAACCAGGTCGGCGTGCGCCTTCTCCAGCACTCCCTCCGACCCTGTCGCCTGGACCATCATAACAAGCTCTTCCTTGGCGATGGTTTCTTTACCTGTCTCGTGAATATCGACCTTAAAAGGTTTGAGAAGTATTTGTGAGAGGCCCTGGGCGCACCAGATGATGGCGGAGAAGAGTTTGACAAAGACCTTGAGGGGCCGATAGGTGATGAAGATGAACCGCTCGGGATGCTTGAGCGCGAGGTACTTCGGAATCAGCTCGCCCAGCACGACCAGGAAGAACAGAACGAGGGCGAACGAGATGACTTGCGTTACCGTTCGATCCAACATTCCAAACTGCTTGGTGAGGATGTTGGTAACGAAAGGCTCGGTAAATGACCCCATCGCCACGCCGATCATCGTGATTCCGATCTGCGTTCCCGCAATGAACGGCGAGATGTTATCCGAGACTTTCAGGACTTCTTTCGCGCTCTTGCTGCCCTTCTTCGCGAGGGCTTCGACCCGGGCACGACGAAGCGAAACGAGCGAATACTCACTGCCGACAAAAAACGCGCTGCCGACGAGCAAGAGAATCGAAACGAGAATATTGGCGCCGGTACCGGCCGAAGGAGGCTCTCCGCTCATAGGGGTTGGTTAAGGCGCCACATAGACTTGTACGACGCCCTTTTTCACTTTGTCGAGCCAATAGTCGATGCCCATCGGACGGCCATTGCCATGCAGACGTTCGAACTTGTATTTGCTGAAATGCTTGGTGTCGTTGGGCGAGGCAGCGGGTGAATCCCATGCCATGCAGGCCGAAGAGTGGCGGTACGTCTTGCCTTTGTACACAAACGATTTCACCAAAGCTTTATTCTTCGGGTACTCCCCGTACGGAGGGCAGAACGGCATGTTGGGCGGAATACCGTATGAAACCAAATTGTCGTTTTGCTTGGCGATCTCCATCTTCACCTGGTCGTCGCTCAACTTACTCAGAAACTTGTGGTTCCAGGTATGGTTGCCAATTTCGGAACCCCAGCTTCTTAGCATCTCGATCTTCTTTGGGATGAGCTTATGCTGCCCCCACATTACGGGCAAGGTATAAAAAGTGCCTTTGACCGGAAAGTCAGGATGCGTCTTGGCGAAATCCAGCCAAATGCCGACCGCGCACTTAGGGTCGATGGTGCCGTCTTTGAGGAAATAGAACTGGTTGGGGTGAGCATCGTCGAAGGTCATGACCACCGGAGAGGCCCCGGGTGGAATGTCCATCTTGTTGTTGACGTACTCGGTGATGGTGACGGGCCGGAAGCCCATCTTGTAAAGATTCTCGAGATCCTTCCGGAACGCGGAAGGTGAGCGAAACATCGCATTGGAGCCTTCGCGGATGTGGTGGTACATCACAACGAAAACCTTTCCCATCAGGTTTGCTTTGCGATTCGTGAGGCGGGCCGCAGAAGTTTTGGGGGCGGAGGTCAGCGTTTCAGGGGTTGTCGGGCGTTGTTGAATCGCAATTAGACTTGCGGCGAGAAATACCAAGGGGTCGATGGGCCTCCGATATTTATTCTACAACGAATCTCAATGCTGGCGCAGAAACCGAGAATGTCCGAGGGAGAGAAGGTGTGGCCATCCTGGCCAATATTGCGCCCGCCAATCCGTTGGCTCTAATACGGACGGTCACTTTGCACCGAACGATTCGATTGGATCACAAAAGCAAGAAGATGTCGCGAATTCTAATAACTTCGCGAGCTTAGACTTCGAACGAAAGCCCATCGTATCCCGCGACGATCTCGTGAGGTCTCAGGGCATCTTCCAATTCAGCATAGGTGGCGTTGCCCCCGGCCGCATGGTGGGTCGTAAAGACTTGCGCGTTGCTGGCGAGTGCGCCATCATTTCGCAGCCGGTGAACAAGCTCAACGCATTGAGCGAGATCCATATGGCCATTGTAGGGAGTCTTCGCGAATCCGTCGCTGCACTCCACGACCATCGCATGAATTTGCTTGCCCGCAAGAAAATCGAAAACTTCTTGCTGGTAAAAGCCGGTATCGGTCGCGTACAAGAAGCGTCGGCCATCTCTTTCGACTATGAAGTTGTGGCACTCTTCGTCTCCCTTGTGGGTTGCTCGGATCGGGGTGACGAGGTATTCCTCGTGTTGAACGGACCGGTAGGCGGAAAGTTCGACAAGGTCGATGGGCCATTCGGGATATCGGTGGCGAATGAGTTCGCATACGAGTGAATTGCCGTAGATCGTGTACTCCAGTTTTTCGCACTCGACGAACGGAAACATGCCGTATTGAATCTCGCTCAGGCACAGGTGGTCTTCGTCGCTATGGGTGAAGAAAACCGCCGACCACTCGCGGGCATCGATACCCTGGCGTTGGACTTGGGCAAGGGTATCCGGACCGAGATCGAGCTTGATCTCAAGGTCGATAAGGGCAGCCGAACGCGTGCGAATGTCTTTGCCGCCGTGTTCGCGCGCGTAGCAACTTACGCGATCGTCGCCGTATAAAGCCGGAACTCCATCCGCTCCCCCTGTACCCATCAAAAGCACTTTCATGCGTTTCGAAAATCTCTCAGACTCCACATCATAACTCCCGAAGGTGGAAGGATTTGTGCTCGGTAGGCATTGTACGGAGCTTCGAACCCACTTTTCAGGACATTTATCGATGGCGTTGGTGCCGTGAGAACGTTCTTTTTACCAGATGGTTCACCGGATTCTGGTTCGCGAATCGAATTCAGATCGAGTGAACGCACTCCAAGCGCCGCCATTAATTCTTCTTTCCAATTCGCGTTGTTCGCGACGGACTTACTATATTGTTGGCCCTCGACGTCGATCGATACCGTGCTTGGGTCATCCGTCCTAGGACTAAGGGAATACCCAGCCGCAACTAAACCCTTTACGGTTTCCGCCGATCCGCGAATATTCTCGTAGGCCAGAGGCTGAACTTGGACCTGGTCCAGAATTTTTTCGCTGGCGACGGCGACGAGGCAGAAGTCGCTGCTTCGCTCCTTCCCTGGTCGACGCATCTCGTCCTGATACGCCTTGGCTGCGGCCAAGAGTTCATGCTGACCCACCGCGAGATAGCCGCCAACTGGGTTTGAAACCACCACGATAGGGTCGATGTAAAGTTGGATGCCTTCGAGGACACGCTGAATGTGCTCTTTCGCAGACGGCAGAACCGACATGGTGGTTCGAATGTCGTCCAACTTTGCCACTCCGTAGTGAAAGTCGATGCCGCCGGAGTTGATGGATGGTAACTCGGGATTGACGGCAAGGGTTACCTCTTGATCGCGCACGAGCTGGGAAAACAATGCCGCCGACCGAGCGTAACGTACGAAGGGAGATCGGTCATCCGCCTTCCGCTCCGGGTTCTTCAGCTCCTCCGCCCAAGCGAGGTTGGCGTTGGCGAATCGCCACGGGCGAAACGGCAGAAGCTCGGACATAAGGGGAAGGGTACCGCGTCTCAGTGCAAGTGCTCACTTCGTTAGTGCAAGTGCGAGCCGAACTGAAGCTTGCAATACTTTTCTCGCACTAGCGCTGCGGGCACTTGCACTGAGACGCGGTACCCTTACTCCAATGGACTTCGAGTCGATCCTGCAACCCACCATCAACCAGGTGAACGCCCGACTCGACCAACTGCTCCCGCCAACCACCGAGACGCCAAGCGTCCTCCACGAGGCCATGCGCTACAGTTGTCTCGCTCCGGGCAAGCGGCTCCGGCCCGCACTAACCCTCATCTGTACTCAAGCCACCGGCGGTGATCCGAAGCAGGCTCTCGATGCCGCATGTGCGGTAGAAATGATCCACTGCTTCTCGTTGATCCACGACGACCTACCCGGAATCGACAACGACGACTTGCGGAGAGGTATGCCGACTTGCCACAAGAAGTTCGGTGAGGCCGTTGCCATCCTCGCCGGCGATGCTCTCTTCGCGCTCGCATTCGAGGTGCTTGGTAACCAACAAGCCGAAACGACGGTCGTGGTGGAAACGATGAAGATCCTCACCCGGGCAGTAGGGACCTATGGCTTGGTCGGCGGAGAAACGATCGACGTCCTCAGCGAAGGTAAGCCGGTGGACGCTGACACACTCGAACTGATTCACCGGCGCAAAACGGCATCTCTCATCGCCGCTGCCTGCGAAATCGGATCGCTATTGGGTTCCAAGCAAGATGCCAGACCAAAACTGAAAGAATACGGCGAATGCATGGGCCTCGCTTTCCAGATCGCCGATGACTTCCTCAACGAAACCGGAACGCCGGAGCAACTGGGCAAAGCCGCGGGCAGCGATCGTGATCGCCAGAAGGCCACCTATCCCGCGATTTATGGCATCGACGAAAGCCGAAAGAAGGCGTTTGACCTGGCCGAAAAGGCGATCCAGAACATTCAAGGTTTAGTCAATCAGAGCATCCTCGAAGGTTTGGCAAAGTACTCTGTGGAAAGACTTTATTAATCCCCACGTTTTCCCCAACTGGGAAACTTATCCCCATTCTCCGGGTTGAATGAAACAGGAAGCTCCTTTTGTGATCTCCCTACCGTCCGTATACGCAGCAAGGGATTGTCGCGTGTAAATTGCCTGGACGGCAAAATCTGGAAAACAATGCGACCGGAAAATTTGTTTGAAAATCAAGCGACCATAAAAGTGATTGGAGTTGGCGGAGCTGGAAGCAACGCTGTCAATCGGATGATCCGCGAAGGCGTGATGGGAGTTCACTTTGTGTCGATGAACACCGACGCACAGGCGCTCTCTACGAGTCTGGCCCCGAAGAAGATTCAGCTTGGCACCGACCTCACCCGAGGACTCGGCGCGGGTGGCGATCCTGAGGTTGGCGAAAAGTCGGCGAAGGAAAGCATCGACATCATTCGTGAGGAACTCGAAGATGTCGATATGGTCTTCATCACCGCCGGAATGGGTGGTGGAACCGGAACCGGTGCCGCTCCCGTAGTCGCAAAAATCGCCAAGGAAATGGGCATTCTCACGGTTGGTGTGGTGACCAAGCCCTTCCTCTTCGAAGGTCCGAAGCGCCGCAAGCTCGCCGCCGATGGCGCTGAGCGACTCCGCGAGCAAGTCGACACCCTCATCACGGTCCCCAATGACCGACTCCTCGACGTCGTCAACAAGAAGACGACGATGCAACAAGCTTTTGCTGAAGCCGATGACGTTCTGAGACAGGGCGTGCAGGGAATCTCTGACATCATCCTGCTGCCTGGAATCATTAACGTCGACTTCGCCGACGTGCGGTCGGTGATGAGCAATGCGGGGGTCGCCCTCATGGGTCTTGGCCGCGCTGTAGGCGATCAGCGAGCAAAGCTCGCTGCACAAGCGGCCGCTAACTCTCCGCTCCTGGAAACCAATATCCAGGGTGCGAAGAGACTGTTGGTCAACGTGACCGCCGGTCCCGACTTCAGCATCGGCGAGGCGCACGAGGCCATGGAGTACATCCTCCAGTTCACCGACGCCGAAGAGGCCGAGATCATCATGGGCCACGTGATGAAGGAAACCGCCGAAGGGGAAGTCCAGATCACGCTCCTTGCCGCCGGAATGGACCTCAAGAACCAGACCGTGGGCGAAAAGGTCGACACCAACATCTTCGTTCAGCCGACGATTCCGGCAGAATATTCGCGATCGAGAATTTCTTCGGAAACAATCGCTCCGATTACGCCGATTGTCCCGTCTGTACCTTTAAGTTCGACGACTGCCGACGGAACTCAGGCCCAGTTGGCGGCGCCACAACTCGAAGATATCGATCTGGACATCCCGACATTCCTGCGAAGGCAACGACTCGGCGAGTAAAGACTTTATCATTCTCCAGCCACATATCGGCCCCGATCAGCATCGGGGCCATTTTTTTACTGTGCCCTTCCGCTTGCCCTTTGGGAGGGAGAGCAGCGAAGTTGCCGGGGGTTGTCGAAGATCCCGCTGAAGGGTAATGAGCGAAGCGAATCGAGAGGATGAGGGTTCTTGAACCAGCCGTTGATAGTGCGATTAGGGCGTGTCGCTGCCTCGGGTCGAATGAGCGAGGTAAGCAGTTCGAATTCCCATGCCGCCGCCCCGGGGCTAAAAGCCTCTTGTAGCCTCACGGCCGCTCATGACTCCTCAGAACGTTTAACCTCCCCGATTGGACCTGAGGCAGCGATCGAGGAGTGGCACTGATACGCGAAGCGAGGAACGAGCGAAGCTTATCAGTGTTTACTCTTACACGGACAAACTTATCTCGACCAATCCCGATGTCCGAACTCGTTTCCCGTGTGTCCGTGCCTCGACCCAAACTCCTTTTCGATGCCTCGGGCCTATTTGGAGTTGTGGGCATCTTGCCCATCACAATGCGGGCTGGAAGCCCACCACCTCCAAACCTAATTCCCCGGCAGCAGGAACATCGCGTTCAGCAGCAGCTTATGCAGCCCTGGCCACATCGCGCGGTCGCAAGGGTCACCCGCGAACCAGACGATGTGCCCTTGTCCAACCTGCTCGTCGTGAAGCCACACCGCGCCTTTCAGAGCCTTCTCAGTCTCGTCGCCCCAGCTCCAACCGGTCAGCAGCTTCGGAGCATCGTCGCTGGAGAACTTCACCACCGCGCCGCCTTCCTTGCGAGCCATCGGGAAGGAACCGCCTTCCACCGGAACCGCAATTTCGCTTCCCTCATAGCCGTAAGACAGCACCGAGCGAGGATCGAGTTGAGCGCGGAAGACGGTGCCCGGAAGCTCGCGGCTGGAAGGGCCGTTCGAGAATGTGTTGATCGCGGAGAGCGAATCTTGGAAAACAACCAGCACGCCGCCCTCGCGAACCCAATCCTTCACCTTCGTGTTGCCCGCCGCGTTCGAGCCGCGCGGAGCGATGATGACCGAGTAGGAGTTCAGCACCGAGTTGGAATTGAGAGCGTTGCCGCTAAGCGATACGAATGGCAGATGGAACACCTGCTCCATCGTGTACCAAACCCCGCTAGCACCCGTCATGTTCGCGCCGTTGCCGAAGATGAGTCCTACCTTTGGCTTCTGAATCGCCGAGAGTCGGTTACCCGGTCCCTCGCGTCCCGAGTCGGGATAGCTGGTGGGAAGTGGCATGAACTCGACCCCGTACTTAGCGGCGATCTTGTTCAGCTTGGACTCGACATCCGCTTTATTGCGAATCTTGAAGACCACGAAGCTGCCCTTCTCGAAGGTCATTCCGCCGACCTTGATATCCGACCGCGTGAAGGAAATCTTGATTCCTGCCGACGCCATTTCGGCCGCGGCGAGCTGGTCATCCTGTCCATGAGATGGGGACACATAGCCAACCGAATCGGCCGAAGCCATGGCGGGAGATCCGATTCGTACCGCAGGAATTTCGCGCGTGTCCGAAGTCCACCAGGCCCGCAGGTTGTGCGCATACGGCAGCGCCCAGCCCGTCATATCGTAGAACTCCGTGCCTTCCTGACCTGGGTAGTTCTCGCCTTCCGGAGCCGTGTTCTTCTTGTTCATCTGCGCCGTTACGAATTCCTTCTCAAAGTCCGAAGTCTTCTCGATCAGCGCCTTGGCGATCGGGCCATATTCCTGAGCCATGTCGACAATCAAGGTCGGTCCGCTAAGGGAGACGTCTTCTTCCTTGCCCGACCAGAACGAGGTGCCCTTGATCGAAGGTCCGGTATCGACGAGGAGGCTCTTCACGCCCGTGCGCTTCAACTGCTCCGCCAATCGGTTGAGATCGCCGATGGAACGCGACTTGAAGATCGCACGCTTGAAGTCACCCGCGAATGCGCCGGTTACCGCACTCTTCTTGTAAGCCGCCCAGTCGGCCAGCAGCTCCGACTTCCTTTCCGCCGCCGCCTGAATACAAGCCAAAGCTGAGGTCATGTGCTTAGCCGCTCCTTCTCGCAGAGAAACGATCGAGCCATCCTCGCGGGTTTTGAAGAGCTCTTTGCCGCCGTCGGTCTCGTGGGTCATACCGATCGCCCCCGAAAGAGTCGAGTGCGAGTCGAGGTAGCCGGGGTAGTAGAAGTCGAACTCGTCGCGAACGAAGTAGCTCCAACCAGTCTTGTCGAAGGCCTTGGCTGATGCTCGGCCGAAGATATCCGTCCACTTATTCAGCCGGTTCCGGTCGACGTTGGTGTTGATCGACATCGGGTTGGGCGGGAAGAAGTAGTTGTTCACCTGACCGTGCTGGTCGAGGTACACCTGCGGACGCCACGACTGCATGAGCGCGACCTCAGCCTGGGTCTCCTTCTGGCTAAACGAGACGCGATCGCGGTTCATGTCGAACCGGTAGTGGTTGGTCCGACCCCAGAACAGCGGCGCCTCGAAAGTCTCGTAGTTGCCCGGTGCGTAGTCTCCGTGCGCGTAAGAGTTGTAGGTCACCGCGTACCGCTCGTGACCGTCGGGGTTGTAGCAGGGATTGAGGATGACGACGACGTTATCCAGAGCTTTGCTAAACGAGCCCCGACCCGCAATAAGGTTATAGGCGAGCATCATTCCCGCTTCGAAGGAAGCTGGCTCGTTGCCGTGGATGGTCTCGTTGACCCACACAATGGCGGGAATATCGGCGGCGGGAGCGACACCCGTCTGAGCCGCCTTCTCGATAGCGGCATGGATGGCGTCCAGGCGAGCAATGTTCTTCGGCGTGGAGATGGCATACACCCGCAACGGCAGCCGATCGTTGGTCATTCCGTAGTCGATTCGCTTAGCTTTTCCACCCGAGGAAGCCGCCAAAGATTCCATGACGCGGTCCTGATCGCGATACACGGTGATTCGCGCTCCGATCTTGTATCCGAGGGTGTTTTCAGGTTGGGGAACGGCGCGATCGAACGGGCCATTCAGCTCCATATTGGCATCGACTTGGACTCTCCCCAGCATCAACGAGCAAGCAATAAGCGAGAACATTTTCAGGATTCTATCCTGTAGACCTCTGTAAAAATACGGGGGCCGTGCCGATACCTGTTGTGTGAGTACTTTTTGACTCACCACAAACAAGAGATCATGACGAACGAAAGGCGAAAGTCGGATGGGTTGGTAAGCATCAGCGTTGCCAGCAAGATCACAGGGGTGGAGATCCACACCTTGCGATATTGGGAGCGCGAATTCGAGGTATTCCTCGAGCCAGTGCGAACCGATGGCGGGCAGCGACGCTACCGGCCAGAAGACATCCAGACGGTTTTCACAATCAAGCGCCTCGTTCGTGACGAAATGTTTAGCATTGCCGGCGCTCGGCGATATCTCGCCAAGCAGCGCCAGACCGAAGCGGCATGATCCATCCTATCGCCGAGCAAGCACGCCAGGCGATCCATTCCCACCGCTTCTCAGTGGGGCGTCAATTGCTGAACGACGCGATCGCTCGCGGCGAAAAGCATGACGACCTGCTC
>CAMFIS010000005.1 GCA_945952345.1 uncultured Fimbriimonas sp. | reverse complement strand
TACGAGATCAGCCTCGGTCTCGTGGGCTCGGAGATGTGTATAAGAGACAGTGTCTTTGTAGGCGAAGTCCTCGGTCCCCATTCCACTGGAGAGTGACAATATGTTCTTCGCTGCCAGCGTTCCCATTTGGATCGCCGAGGAACCGAGGGCAGGCACCTGCACGCCATGAATGTCCTTGAGCGACGCCATGTCGCCGACGACAAAAACGTGAGGATCGTTTTTGAGACTGAGGTCGGGCATGACCGGCACTCGGCCGGCGCGATCTGTCTCCGATGAAATCTGCTTCCCAAGCGAAGATGCCGCGACGCCGGTCGCCCAAAGTGTCGTTCGAACCGGAATCCATTGCTCACCAACCTTGATTCGGTCCTGCTCCACATCCGTGACGAGGCTGTCCAGGTGTACTTCCACGCCGAGCTCCTGCAATTGCCGCTTAGCTTTGGCCGAAAGATCCGGAGGAAACATTCCGAGAAGCCGATCGGAACCTTCGAAAATCATCACCCGCGCCTTGGTTGTGTCGATTGTCCGGAAGTCTTTCGCCAGAGCTTTTCGTGCAATTCCAGCAATAGCGCCTGCCAACTCGACACCCGTTGGGCCGCCCCCGATGATGGCAAAATTTGCCGGCTCATGCCTGCCTTCGTTTAAGAATGCTTCTCTTTCTGCAGTCTCAAAAACGGACAAGATTCGACGGCGAATCTCCGTGGCGTCCTCGATGGTTTTGAGCCCGGGAGCATCCGCTTCCCAGTCGTCATGACCGAAATAAGAGTGCCTTGCTCCCGCCGCAACAATCAGAAAGTCAAACGGCAACTCGGCACCAGAGCTGAGAGTGATGTGGCGGTCGGGCAGATCGATTTCCGAAACTTCGTCCAGAAGAACCTCGATGTTCTTCGCGTTTCGCAGAATGTTTCGCAGCGGGGCCGCGATCTGACTCGGAGAAAGGACGGTGGTTGCCACTTGGTACAGCAGCGGTTGAAACGTATGATGGTTTTTACGGTCGACTAGCGTAACTTCGACGGGCCGGTTCGCAAGCGCCTTTGCCGCATAGAGTCCGCCAAAGCCACCGCCAATTATCACGACGCGGGGCTTCGCGTTCATCAGCTTTTTTCTACGAGAAGTAAGAGTGACCCGTCTCGTTTTTCACGCGACGGGCCAAGGTTTGGGTTAGACTTCGGCCGCCGATTGTCGGCACGTGCTTTCGCAATTTCGACAGGCGCTTGCACAGAGTCGGCAAACATCCTCCACGAGAAATTTTTCGCACTCGATAGCACAACGTTCGCACGCGTCGGCACATGCGCCGCAGTCTCGGTTCGATCCCAGTTTCATCGAATGGATGCACCGGTCGCAGGCGTCGGCACACTCCTGGCAGAGTACTTCGCACTGAATCATGTCGGGCATCACGCTGCAGGCTTCAGCGCATTTACGACATTTCGCCAGGCACTCCTGACAACTTTCGAGACAGCGATCTAAAACGGTTTGATTCATAGGGTTCCTTAAGGGCAGATGGCGCCCGGTAAACCACAGGACGTCCGTAGCCCAAGGTTGCCATTCGGTTTGGGAAAGCAAAGGAACCCTAAGTCCCAGATGAAATCTTAAACCGTGCAACAGTCTCCGGCCAGGACAAAACTCCGGTTACCGCATCTGGACCCTCCACACTGCAGGCCCCCACCGCACAGCCAGCTCGTAGGCTCTCATCGAAGGAAAACCCGTGGGTTAATCCGTAAAGGATGCCGGCAATCGTGGCGTCGCCAGAACCGGTGGTTCCCACAACTTGGACCGGGTAGCAGCTTTGCTTGCACTCGTTGTCTTGGGCGTCAAGGCCGTACAATCCGAGTTCGCCGCGTTTGATAACAATGGTGCTCGCGCCAAGTTCGCGACACCGGCGGGCCAAGGCTTCGGGAGTTCGCTTGCAAGTCGGAAGCATGAATGCCAGCTCGTCATCGCTGGGCAGGAAGATGTCGACAAACGGCAAAACGGAGGCGAGCAGCGATTCCCAGTCGACTCGACCTTGACTCGAATTCGGGTCTGGATAGCTCATGTCGAGCGAGGTCCGAATTCCTTTGGTATGGATTCTTTCGAAAAGCTTAACAAGTTCCTTGCCGCCGTCCGCCGACATCTTGGCCATGAGCGAGGGGTAGCCGAAATGGAAGTGCTCGACTCCATCGAGATGCTCCTCGGTGACGTCATCGGCCACGAATGTATCATTGCAGCCTGGGCAATGCAGGAACATCCGATCTTGTCCAACTTGGCTTACGACAACCGTGTAGGAGGTCTCCTCGCTACCAACGACGATGTTCTCCTCGAGGTTGTAATTGCCCAGAACACCGCGGACCAGCGAGCCAAATGGATCGTTGCCGATCTTGCCAACGAGGCGGACCTGAGCTCCTAGTTTATGCAGAGATACGCCGACATTGGAAACCGCACCACCAGTCGAAATAGTCGCGGGTCCAACCTCCACTAGTCTCCCTGGCTCTAGACTCGCTCCAGTTCCCAGAGCGGGGATGATATCGAGGCAAAGGTGCCCAGCGACAACGATCACGATAGACTCACGACTTGCGATGTGCGTTGCGATTCAAGCGCAGCGGTGAAGATTCGATGGCTTTGCAGCGCCTCTTTAGGAGTCGCGCACTGAAACTTCGGCTCGTTACCTGCCAGTTCATCCACGAAGGACGCCCACATCTGCAAGATGGCGTCGGAGAAACCGAATTCAAAGATGCTTCCCGTGATGGTTGGGTATGCCGATGTGTAGCCCACGTCTTCGGATTTCCACGCTTGGCATTGGCCTTTTTCGTAAGGCATGGTTCGAAGCGTCTTGGGATACTGAGTCGAGAATTCGGCGCTGTTATGAGTTCCGATGATTCGGATGTACCAGGTGTTCATGTCCCCTGGCGAGATACGCTTGGTCTCAAGGATCATGGGAAAGCCTTGGCTCGATTCACAGGTGAGGACGGCGTTATCCCACGTGTCGCAGGTAGCCATCCCACCTTTAGGAGAGGGCCGCTCCGGTACGATGTTCGAAAGGATTGCGCGGACATTTCGGAACCCAAACCCGAAGCGAATCGGGAGATGGACGACGTGGAGACCGAGGTCGCCCATACACCCATATTCGCCGCAGGTCGCAACCTGGCGCTTCCAGTTGATGGGTTTGGAAGTGTCCAGATCCGAGGAATGGCAAAATCCGGCGCGGACTTCGAGGATCGTTCCGAAAGTGCCCTTCTCCACCATTTGGGCGATTCTCTGGGCGCCCGGGAAGAAGGGAAATTCGCCAGAGCATCGAACAATAACGGCCGGATGTTGCTCGATACATTCTACGATGCGAATCGCTGCGGCGAGATCGATGCCAAAGGGCTTCTCGGCGAGGAGATGTTTGCCGGACCGGATGACGTCGCAGTAAATCTGCTTGTGAAGGTTGTGTGGAACCGCGACATAGACGGCGTCGATGTCGCTCCGCTCGAGAAGTTCGAGGTAGTTCGTGGTGAAAAAAGGAGCCTCGAACCAATCCATCGCGGACTGGTTGACATCGGAAACTCCTGTGATGATGGGTCGAGCCTCCATGCCCAGCAAGTGCTTCCATCGAGCGGCGGCGCTAGCAAACTCGCGGCCCATCAAACCGCAGCCAATAATTCCGAACCGGATATCCTTCATGCCGCTACGCGAGGTTACTTGATGACAAGCGATCTCCGCGAGATTCAGAAGGAATTCAGCTGCCGATTATTAGGATCGGACAACTAGCTGTGGACGATGTCCATCAGCGCCTTCGTCATGCCCGCCGGATCGCGATGCTGGATCACGTTTCGGCCATAAACGATTCCCGAAGCCCCTTGCTCCATGACCATTCGGGTCCGGCTGAGGATTACATCGTCGGGCACGGAGCCGCCGCCTCGAACCAAAACTGGAATTCCACCTGCGATCTGAATCACGCGGTGATACTCCTCGATCTTATGGCACGGGTCGGCTTTGATAATATCGGCACCGAGTTCGACCGCTTGGCGGACCAGCGGCAAAATCTTGTCGATATCTCCATCGACCATATATCCACCTCCCCGATCGTTATCCTGCATCACCAAGGGCTCAACCATGAGCGGCATGCCCATTCGTTCGCATTCAGGCTTGAGCCGAGACACATTTACGATACATTGTTCATGCAGTTCCGGCTGATTCGGGAGCATCAGCAGGTTCACCACCACGCAGGCAGCATCTTGGCGCAGGGCTTGTTCCACCGCTCCATCGACGAGCTTGCTAAACAGCCTGGCGGGAAGCGTTTTTCCGTACACATTCGCAACATCTGTCCTCATTACCAGCGCTGGTTTGGCGCCAGGAAGAGACTGCAAATGACGGGCCGAACCAGGCGGAAGTTGAATGGCATCGGGCCCGGCGGCAACCACGGTTCGCACCGCAGCTCCCAAATCTTCGATCCCATTGAGGAAGGTTCGTTCATTGAAGAAGCCGTGGTCGATGGCGACATCGAAACACTTTCCATCGGCGGCAAAGAGCCGGTTCATTCGGGCAGAAACAGACATGAAATTCTAACGGAAAGGTTACCAGCCTAACGTCCCGAATCCTGAGATGCCCCAAATGCCGCGGCGTGATGAAAGTCATGAGGTGACGCAAAAGTGTCGCCGAGGAGAAACCATGAAAAAACTACTACTTGGACTTAGCCTAATAGCAGGGGCAGCCGCATCGCAGGCAGTAGACGTCGTGGCTTCGTACAACGGAGACGCGTACGTTTATGGCGTCAACGCTCAATCGATGTCGGGAATGGTCAATGTTAGGTGGAGCGGATACGAAACACCTTATGATGGCCGAACTGCTTGGCGTGTCGTGGTATGGGATGGCGGATATGTCGTCGCCAATGACTTGGTTCTCGCGTCCAGCTCGGACTCGACGTATACACGAAACTACTCGGTAACTCCGGGTGACGTGGTTCGAGTCGAACTTTACGCTGCGGCCAATCAATATGCGAACGACCAAAATCCTTCGCACGACGTCGCCACAAGTATGTGGGTGACTCCGGTCAATACGCTGGCATCCACTTACTACAACACCTGGCAGCCCAACTACTACTGGCAAACCCCGCCATACGTATCGGGCAACTTTACGTACAGCGTGCCGAGCAATATTTACTCGATGCAAATGCCGTAAACGACAGGTACAAGAATGCGGTTTCACGCGTAAGGGCGTGGAGCCGTTTCTTGTTGCTGTTCGACATCCTCGGCCGGTCCATGGTATATATGGCGCATGAAAATATCTCCGTTGGTTTTTACTTTTGCGCTCCTTTCCTTCTCTCTCCCGGGTTGTTCCAGTAGCAGTGAGACGGTGGTTGGTCCTGATGGATCCAAAGCCACGGTTGACAAATCAAGTGGAACAGTCAAGGTGTCGGACGGGAATACGACGGCCGAACTCGGTGGCTCGACAAGCATCACCGAGGCAGAACTCGGAGTAGAGTTTTATCCCGGTTCCTCCGAAAAGGCGGGTTCCACTTTCAAGGTGAACTCGGGCGGAGAAAAGGATGCAGCCACAGCCCGGACGACTTCGGACGATCCAGCAAAAGTGACCGACTTCTACAAAGGCAAACTGAAGAATCCGATCGTCACGGATGTTGCGGGCAAAACTCTGATCGTAGGTCAAGCCGATAGTGGCGCGACGCTGAACATCACCGTCGAGAAAAAGGACGGTCAAACGGAAATCACCTACGGTTCAAAGCTGCCCAAGAGTTAGTCGGGGAAAGTAACCGCAGACGATCGTGCCAAGCCTGAGCTATCTTTGATGTCAATGCAGGTCGTATCTTCTGAAGAAGCGGTTCGTGTCATTCAGTCGGGTGATCGTGTCTTTATTCACAGCATTGCGGCGGCTCCTCAGCAGCTCATTCGCGCTATGGTGGCCCGGCACGCCGAGCTTTGCAATGTCGAGATCGTTCATCTCCACACTGAGGGAGCCGCGCCATACACCGCTCCGGAAATGGGCGAAAGTTTTCATGTCAACGCACTATTCGTGAGCCATAACACTCGGGATGCCGTCCAGGCCGGACGGGCTGATTACATTCCGGTGTTCCTCAGCGAAGTTCCTTCGCTTTTCGTCGGCAAAACTCTTCCGTTGGACGTGGCGCTCATCCAGGTGTCACCACCAGACCGCCATGGCTTTTGCTCGCTCGGAGTCTCGGTTGAGGCAACTCGATGCGCAGTACTCAACGCTAAGCACGTCATCGCCCAGATCAATCGCCATATGCCTCGAACTCATGGCGATGGACTCATTCACATCGAGAATCTCCATCAAGTGGTCGAGTTCGACGAGCCGCTGCCCGAGATTCAACCCAGTGAACCCAGCGAAGTGGAAGCGAAAATTGGTCACAACATTGCTGAATTGGTCGAAGATGGCGCCACGTTGCAGATGGGCATCGGGTCGATTCCGAATGCCGTACTTGCTGCACTCACCGGGCACAAGAATCTCGGCGTTCATACCGAGATGTTTTCCGATGGGCTCATCGACTTGGTCGAGAGCGGAGTCGTGAATGGATCCGAAAAGCGTACTCACCCGGGGAAGATCGTGGCCGGATTTGTGCTTGGCTCGCGGCGACTGTATGATTTCGTCGACGACAATCCGATGGTTGCGATGCTGGATATCGCATACGTAAACGACACGGCCGTCATTCGTCGTAACCCGAAAGTGACGGCGATCAACAGCGCCATCGAAGTCGACATGACCGGCCAGGTCTGTGCGGATTCGATAGGCACTAAGCTTTACTCGGGTGTGGGCGGTCAAATGGATTTTATGCGCGGTGCGGCTCAGTCGATTGGTGGCAAACCGATCATCGCACTTCCCTCGACGACTAAGCGCGGCGAGTCACGCATCGTTCCAACCCTGAAACCGGGCGCAGGCGTTGTGACGACCAGAGCTCATGTGCATTGGGTTGTGACCGAATATGGCGCGGTCAATCTGCACGGTTTGAACTTGCGTCAACGATGTAAGGCGCTTGCCAGCGTTGCCCACCCAGACCATCGAGAAGGTCTGGAAAGGGCAGCGCATGAATTGCTTGGGTATTAGTCTCTTCGCTTTCGAAGCAGTAATGAACCAATTCCCGTCGCAATCGCCAAGAGGCTAACAGGTTCAGGAACTGGTGCGGTCGAGACGGTCATGTTGTCGGCCATGAAGATCGGACCCCAGTCGCCCCCGGTTGGTGGTGGTGCGTCGTAGTGGACTACGACCTTGTTGAAGTAGTCGGTAGAGTTAGCATACGAGAGAACTCCCGTTGGCCAGGTGCCAGGGTTTGGCGCGGTGGTGGTTGCTGTGCCCACGACGGTGGCCCCGTTGTAAGCTGTCACGCGCATTCGGGCGGATGAATCCGTCGCGTATTCCTCCGGGGCGTACATGATCGAGAAACTCGTCAGGTAGTCCGAGAAACTTACGATGAGGTCGGCGGCAAACACACTGTTGGGATAAATGCACAGACCAGCAAATCCCTGCGGCGTGAAGCCAAGTGCATTGGCCGATTGAATAGAAAATCCCTGGCCCGTAGCCGAGAAGTTTGCTGTCAATGCATCGACAGTAAGACTGATCGGCAGTGAAGTGTGAACCGGCGCATTGTCGAAATCGAACAGAATCGATTGCGCGGATACCGAAACGGATGCCCCGAAGGTTAAGCCAATAACAACTAGATTTTTCATTTCATTTGGAGCGGCTCCGGCCTGCTCCAAACTCAAATTACGCCAGGCTTGCCCGATTTACGAGTCGTATCTTTATCGTCAAGCAAAGGCCTGTCAGGCGATCCATCTACAGGCTGTATCATGGGTCGCGATGCCCGCTCGATATTTCGCATCATGACCACGGCAGCAGCAATAGCGATGAGCGAAAAGGGAAACGCGCTGCCGACTCCAAGCGGTGCAATGGCCAAAAGGAACGTGCACATGCCAAAGGTGCCAAGGCGCATCCATATGCCATTTCTCGTCAGGAGAACTGCTATCGCCAACTGCGCCACGGCAATCGGGAAGACAAACCAGGCGACATGATTCCAAAAGAATCCTCGGATGAACTCTCGGTAGATAGCTATTAACGCCAAAGGGGCATAGTCTCGATAGACCTCAGGATGGGCGAGCGAAGTAATTCCGTTCACGAAGGCCGCCCAGACGAAAATCGCAACGAAAGACCATCGGGTAATTATTGGTCGCCAACATGCAAGGATGAGGAGGACAACTGCAATTGAATTCGAAACGATAAAGGGAATAAAGAATTCCGGTTTCATATCACCTTCTTTGCAGTAACCCACTCGCTAGTCGTGATTGGTGCCCACGCTCGGAAAGCACCTTGATGGACCGAATCATCTTCCACTCCATGATGTAGTGAATTGGGTCGAAAATCATTGCTCTCATGAGCCTCGCAATCCAGGACTTCGAAGGCACCCAAGTCCCACGGGCGATCAACCGACACCGATCGCCATTGATCGGCTCGACGATAAAGGACCAAGTGCCTTCGAGATTTTTTGCAACAATGAAGTGACCAGGTTCTACTTCGACAATATCCATCGCGGCAATCGGACCAAACCGCTTCTCGGGAGCCATCCTGAGCTTTTCTCCGACGGTGCGTAGGGACCAGTCTGGAACCAACTTATAGATGCCCGGCATGCTTGCTCCAAAGAGATTCTCTAGCCACCGATAGCTATAGAATCCCGCACGGTCCTGGCCAATCTGAGTCAGCCAGGGCCAAACTTCAGCGGTCGACGCTTCGATGGTTATGGCCCGAGAGCCGCTTGGAATCGCCCCCGGGAGCAAATCGTCTCCTGGCCATTGTCGCGACCTTTCGCTTGCAGATAAACCTCGAAAGAGATAGATCGGCCGGAAAGCGAGTCCGATGAAAGGTAGGGCCAGAACCCCAATTGCAATCCCCGTCAACGTCACTGGACCGAAGCCTTCTCGGTGGCGAAGTGATGGCGCACGAAATCGAGAACGTGCTTCTCAAGGTATTCCCAATTCGTGTATTCATAGTCTCGCGAAGTGTCGATATCTCCGCCTTGATGCTTTACGATCGACTTCATCACCATTCGCTTGAACCAGTCGTATTCAACGTAACGCAGGGCGCCTTCCACCGGTAGGGATTCACTGGGCGTCCAACCGGTTTCCCCTAAGAATCGGTCAATACAGGCGAGGACTTCCTTCTGGTGTTCCTCGTCCTTGTGGACGGCGGTAAGGCTAACGGAGAGAAACAGTGTTGGGCGGTGGGAGAGGATTCCCTGATGGGCTTTGATGAAATGTGCAAGCGAACGCTGGTGAGAGCCTTGATGAACCGAACCGGCAAGAATGAACCCGTCGTAAACCGATAGATCGAGGTGCTCGGGAAGATCGGCGGTGTCGATCTCTTCAGCGGCAACATCATGAGAGTTGAGGAATCCTACAAGTCGTTGGGCGATCTTTCGAGTGTGACCTTCGTGAGTTCCATAGGCGATGAGCATCTTTGTCATACCAATATCTTGAGTTCAAGGGAGACAAATGAAAAGCCAGACCTTTCCCTGTCATCCCTTCGTCCGACAGGCTAGGGATTGGATAGGGTAACGGCCGTTACAGGAGCGATAAGAATGGTGAGCGGAATGAGCAGCCAAATTCTCCCGCGCAGTAGGTTGTAGTCAGCAAAAATCTTGGACCAAGGATTTCCAAAAGCGTAGTGTCCCGCCAGGAATTCGAAGCCTAGCGTTGCCACCACCCAGGCGACTCCGAGTTCAAGGGCAGACGACCGATCGCGAACACCAATCCAATGGACGGTTAAGAGGGTCAGAATCCAGATAGCGATGGCAAGGAGTAGGGTGCTGGTCACATGGCCGACCCGGTCGCCCAATCGAGGAGTAACGACTTTCTCTCGGAATATTCCGTTGGCGACGGCAAGGACTGCCATCGCCAACCAAACGGCGACTGCTTTCAGGACCATCGATTAATGAGCGGTGTATCCGCCATCGATTACTAACTCCGTCCCAGTTACGAATTTGGATTCGTCTGAGGCGAGATAGAGGACACCATAAGCAATATCGTCCACATCGCCCATGTGACCGAGTGGGTGCAGCGAGCCCACCATCTTCTTGCCTTCCTCAATATCACCCTGCGATTGTATATAGTTTTCGACCATTGGCGTCCAGATGAATCCAGGATGCACCGAGTTCACACGGATGTTATGAGGAGCGTAGATCAGGGCATCTGTCTTGGACATGAGGCGTACAGCTCCCTTCGAGGCATGGTAAGGCGGCACATCTGGTGCGCTCACAAGCCCATAAATCGAGGAAAGGTTGATGATGCTGCCCTTGGCGTTCTTCATCAAGTGAGGAAGTGCATGTTTGGTGCAATAGAAAACGCCATTCACATTGATGCTCATCAGGTGATCCCACTCTTGCGCGGATATTTCATGGGTCGGCTTGTTGACACCTGAGATGCCCGCGTTGTTGACAAGGATCGAAACTTTGCCAAATTCCTGCGCAATCTCATTTACGACGGTTTGGACTTGTGCTTCATCTGCGACATCCAGATGCCAATATCGCGCATTTCCACCTTCATTGCGGATGTCTTCGGCGAGCTTCTGACCGGCATCATCCAAGATGTCGGTAATTGCAACCGCCGCCCCATGTCTTGCCAACATTTTGGCGCAGGCATTTCCTATCCCTAGAGAGCCACCGGTCACGATCGCGACACCACCCAATACTCTTTGCGAACTATTCATAGTTCAAACCTACCAGGAAGTTTCTCAGAGGTGGACCCGGCAAGCAAGTCAGCCCTTTCTTGGAGACTAAAAGTACGACAAGGCTAGTTGATCGTAACCGGACGAACCACACATAGGACGGCAACCCCGCCGCCAAAGTTGAGGGCACTAAGCGTCGCGGCGATTGAGAACTCTTTGCCGGATTTATGAAGGGCGAGGGTCAGATGGTGTTCCCCCATGCGCTTCTTTTCCGGATGCTCGATATAGTCCTTTCGGTGCTGGTCGTGGACAACTCGGTATCTCTCTGGCATGAGAGTTGAAACACGATTGCCGACGAGTTCCGAATGATCGTATCCAAACAATTCGCTTGCGGAGTCATTTGCGTTTTCGATGATGCCCGCAGGATTCACGATTAACATCGCGTCGGCGGCAATAGCGAGCAGGTCTCGGTAGAAGCTGGAATCAGAGTTATACGAACCACCTTCGACTCGAAGGCGACGAGTCAACTCCTCGTTCTCCTTCTTGAGCGCGGCCATCGCGTTTTCACCTTGCTCTTTGAGGACGATCGCCACTAATTCAGTTCGACTGTAGGGCCCGATTTTGATCCGGATCCGACCCCAATACGTGCTCACAGTAGCTTCGCTGATGCCTAGCTTGGTCGCAATTGCCGTGTCAATAAGTCCCTGGGAAGCCAATTCCAACAATTGCTTTTCGCGATCCGATAGCAGTCCAATGTGGCCCCGTTCCATTGTGTATTCGTGATTTTATCCCATGGCCCCGGGAATTGATAGGGTGGGATGTCATCGGGGATCGCGAGATTGGATCACTTGCAAAAGGATGCGCCTCTTATAAAGTGGGCAGATAGGCTACCGATGCCGGATACAAATCGAGCCATTTGTCCGCAAAACAATCGACAAAATTTTGTCGCTGTCTTAAAATATAAACCAAAGGGTTTTAGTGGGACTAACGAGACGCCAAGGGGAACTGTTAGCGATGCTGGCTTCTGGCCATTCGCACCGCGAAACCTACCTACGCCTCAAGATTAGCGAGTCCCAATTCCATCGTGATTGGAAGGCAATTTCTAAGTTCATTCAAGACATGGAGCTGACGTCGGTAGAAGATTATCAGCTACTCGTGCAGTACCAATCGGCGGAAATACTTCGCTTGGAAGCGGAAGTGTCGTCGAGCGATGCTCGCGTGACCTCCCTGATGGATACAGCTTCTGACGCGGTGTTTCTTGTGAAAGGTCGCACTGGAGAGATTCTGAAGGCCAATAATCAAGCCCTCTTGATGTTTGGCTACTCACCTCGAGAAATTATCGGCAAACCAATGGAGATGCTGATTGAAGCGGACCTTAGGTCTAAACACGGCGCATTGCGGACTGGATTTCTGAACAGTTCACGCAAGCGAGAATTGGGTTACCACCCTCCAATATATGCGCTCAAGCACGATGGAACCTCGATCAAGCTGGACATTGCATTAACCGCAACCAAGGCAACCGATGATGTCATGGTTGTATGCCGACTGAGCTGTGAATCGGACCTAGAATCGCCGACCGAATACGTTGGCGAAATGTCCTAGCTCGGCTGAATTTTGCGATTAACCAGATAATCTGGCAAGCACTTATGATTGGAATGTTGTTCTTGGCTTCGCTGGCTCGACAAAACGCGGTCGATCTCTTCGATGTGACAAAGAGCGAGTGGTCAGTTTTTAAACTTCACGACACTGCGGGCCACTCGATGGATTGCCTCAAAATGATTCCGTCTTCGAACGGCAAAAAGTTCTACGGGATCTACCACGCTTTGTCGGGCGAAATCTTCCAGCTTTGGTTGGCGGACTCGGTCGACGGCAAAATTTGGAAGCCACTTCGAATGTTGGATGAGCATGGGCATCAGGGCACGATGGCGATTTCGCCCGAGGGCCGGGTGCTGCTGGCCTGGGAGAAGGATATTCCCGGCAAAGGAAACCATATCCATGTCGCTCTTTACGAGAGCGAGAGTCAGATGGAACTTGCGGGTACGCCTAAGAACAAGGATATCGATCGAATGTTCTCGCCGTCTGCCGAAGGGACTCCAAGCTTTGAAAGTATCGCATGGAAGAATCCTTGGCCAACTTTTGTGATGGGCTTCCACTACTGGCGGAACTCGGACGTCGATCGCCAAGCAGTCGGAAGGATGGATGAGCGATGGAACTGGTCGGCGGTCAAGCGGCCAGAGTTCGACAAGTTGATCGAGGCGTACGGCGTGAAGGGAAACATCGGAGATCGCGACACATATTTCCTTGGCCGCTCCTACACGGTTCTCGAAGGCATGAAGAAGAAGGGCGATTGGGGTACCTGGGGGATATACCTCTTCGACTCGGTTGCGAAGACTTGTACTCCCATCATGGTTCGAACCCCACTTGGATCACATTCCTTCGCGAATCCCAGCGTAACGATCGTTAAGAATCGCGCCTACATTTCGCTATTCTTGCCCGAGCAAGGGAACAATCCGGCGGAAGCAGGGGAATTGCTCTACTCGGTTCGGCTCCGCTAAGGAGCTTCAAAGCGACCTGTGACTTCGTCTAAGTGAATTCTATAAACGATGTCCACTTGGGGTTTATCGTCGTGCCGACCAGGCGTCACATCTCGCGGACTGCGATTTGACTCAAGGCCCTCAACCTGGGGACCAAGATGATCGATTAGTTTTGTCATGGCCGCTATCGCCTCAAATCCTTTCAATTCTTCAAACCTGCCCCACGCGATTACGCTCTTCCATTGAGCGATGCTGCGAGTCTCTTCCACTTGCAGGCAAACATTTGGATTGGCTCGCATCATATCGATCTTGAGCCCGGCTTTTGTCTGGCCAATGATCGACTCGCCATCGAGAACATAGCTGATCGGCACTACATATGTTCGATCATGAGCATGGCAACCGAGGTGGCCATACCATTGCCCCCTAAGAAAATCCAGGGCGTCGGACTTCGAAATTGTGCCTACCATATTGCGATCCTTTTGTTTATTGTCCAGCGCAACTCTTTGGATTGCCTGTCGGACTTATTTACGACAGGATAAATCGATCTCAGAGGTCCACACTAAAACTACAGAGACCAAAAGAAGTGGTGAATTCTCCACCTGCATATGGCAAAGAAGCTCCGGCTAAACCCACGTCAAAGAAGAGGGGCGGACTCTGGTGGGCTCTCATACTTGTTTTAGTCACTGGTCTTTGGCTCGGTCTCGGCAAATTCGGTAGAGCTATAGAGGTGGAGGTTCTTTCGATAGAACGCAAAGATCTTGAAGCAGACTTCACGGCCGAAGGATATGTCCGCGGCAAGAGTTTCGAAGTATCTCCAGAAGTAGGTGGACGAGTTGTCCGCTTATTAGTGCGCGAAGGTCAACCAGTTCGTGCTGGCGAACTCGTCGCGGAAATCGACAGCCAAGAAATAGACCAGGCCATAACAAAGGCGCGAGCGGCAAGATCCGGCGCTTTGATCCAAGTATCGCAGGCGCTGCTGGAGTGGCAGCAGGCCGATCGGGACGCCAAGGCGGCAATCGCATCGGCTCGCGAACGAGTGAATCAGGCAGAGGCTGGACTGAAACGAGCGTCTGTCGGTCCACGGCAGGAGGAAATTCACATCGCAGCGAAACGAATTGAATCCGCGCAAGCGGTCTACGATAACGCGATAAAATCCTTTCGTCGTACCGAGACCCTTGTTCGAGAAGGCGCATTGGCCCAAGCTGCGCTGGATGAGGCGGAGTCACGACTGAAAACGTCTCGTGCAGACCTACTATCGGCGCAAGAATCCCTGAACCTACTTCGTAAAAGTCCGATCGCCGAAGATATCGCCATCGCGAAGTCCACGGTCCAAACTGCGCGTGCAGATCTGGATGCGGCAATAAAGGCTCAAGGAGTCATAGGTGTGAGAAGAACCTCGATCGAGCTGGCCAAATCCCAAGAGAAAGCAGCCGAATCCGATCTCGCCCGGGCTGAGTTGCAGCGGCAAAAGACCCGACTCTATTCCCCCACAGAGGGAGTTGTTAGCCGGTGCAACATAGAGCAAGGCATGTTGGCGACGACCGGCCAATCTTTGCTTACGGTCGCGACGCGGAAAGATCTCCACATCGAGGCAGAGGTCGATACGGAGGACGTTCCCAAAGTCACGAAAGGAATGAAAGTGAGAGTTACGTCGGCCGCTTATCCTTCGCGAAATTTTTCTGGCCACGTGGACGCAATCATGGCAACCGGAGAGTTGAAGCCTGGCTCAGCAATTCGAACCAGGATTGTTCGAGTTCGAGTCTCCCTTGACTCCGAGTCTGCTTTGTTCAAGCCCGAAATGGAGGTCGACGTGGAAGGTTCGGCCATCCTGCGTCGCGCCATGACTGCCCCAAACGATGCGGTCCACTTCGACGGCGCCCAGGCTTATGTATGGATCGTTAATGGCCAAACGGTTGGCAGGCGACTTGTAACGATAGGGGTACCGTCGGCGAAAGAGGTCGAGATCATATCTGGACTGCAACAGGGAGATCGAGTGGTGGTTCGTTCGCAAGGGGAACTTGCCGTTGGGGCGCGAATCCGTGAAAAGTCCTGATCAATCGTCGAGTCCGATTGTCGATCTGGTCGACGTTTCCAAGGTCTACTCGATGGGTGACGTGCAAGTAACCGCGCTGCACAACGCCAATTTCTCAGCGAACGCGGGTGAGTTCATCGTTATTTTGGGCCCAAGCGGGTGTGGCAAGAGCACATTGATGAATATCATTGGCGGGCTCGATGCTCCCACGTCCGGCGTCGTTCGTGTTGCAGGCGAGGATATTTCACAATATTCGGAAGCTGAACTTACTGATTATCGTCGAAACCGCGTCGGTTTCATTTTCCAGTTCTTTAATCTGGTGACGACGCTCACCGTGCGAGAAAATGTGCAGTTGGTCTGGGAAATGAGTCGGCACCCACGGGGCGTCGACGAAGTGATCGAGTCGGTAGGGCTGCGAGAAAGAGCAAGTCACTTTCCTTCGGAACTCAGCGGCGGCGAACAGCAGCGGACCGCCATCGCGAGAGCTCTTGTCAAAAATGCGCCGCTATTGCTTTGTGATGAACCAACCGGCGAACTCGATTTCGAAACAGGAAGAATGGTCCTCAGCCTTCTCCACGAAGTAACGCACATCCATAGTCAAACGGTGATGATGGTCACCCACAACGCCGCGATCGCAGATATTGCCGATCGCGTCTTGAGGCTACGAAGCGGCTCGATCATCTCCGACGATCGTAATCTCCACCCGAAAGATCCAGCAGATATCGTATGGTAACCATCAGCGTCCTTAATCGCAAATTGGTGCGTGACGTTGCTGCTTCGGGTTGGCAGTATTTTGCAGTTGCGATTATGGTGGCGCTGGGTGTCACGTTCTTCAATGCGTCGTACGCCACTTACGTAAACCTCAAATCTTCCTATGATTTGTCTTATCGAAATCTGAATTTCGAGGACTTCGGCATTCAATTTCATTCGGCGCCAACACGAGCGGCTGAACGCGTCCGACGAATTCCCGGCGTGATCGGAGTTGAGGCGAGGCTTGTCGAAGATGTTGGGTTGGAGCTATCGGACCAGACTTCAAAGAAATATGTTGGGCGCCTGATTTCTATCCCGGTCGATCGGACTCCTTCGGTTGATAACGTCAAGCTGGTTACTGGTCGGGCACTATCAAAGATCAACGCAAGAGAAATCCTTATCGAAGCTGCGTTTGCCAAGTTTCATTCAATCAAGCCCGGGAACGTTGTCACGGCAGTTTGGGGCGCGACCCGTATCAAGCTTCGGGTTGTTGGCATCGTGCAGAGTCCGGAATACCTTTACGTCGTTCGTAGCAAGCAAGAACTGATGGCGATGCCGAGCACATTCGGCGTCATGTTCGTTTCCCAAGATGTCCTGGGCCCATTGGTCGGCAAAGAAGGCACGGTGAACGAACTACGTGTTCGGGTGAACGATAAGTCTCGCTTATCAACCATCATGCGGCAAGCGTCAATTGCCTTGCACACTTACGATCCCGACGCCCCGGTAGCCTACACCGATCAGCCGGGTTACCAAATGCTGCGGCAAGACGTCGAAGGGTTCCAGGCGTACGCAATCTTATTCCCGGCCTTCTTCCTGAGCGTTGCTTTTCTATCTGTCTACACCTTGCTCATGCGTTTGGTTCACCAGCAGCGGCCGGCGATTGGGCTGCTTCGCAGCCTTGGCTTTTCGTCCGGGCGTGTGGTGTGGCACTATTTGTCGGGCGCATTGCTAGTGGGATTCCTCAGCAGCCTTGGCGGTGCGGGCATTGGCCTCTGGTTTGGTCGATGGGTCTCGCAGATGTACATGGGACAGTTGCAGGTCCCGTACGAACAAATTATTCCTCGACTACCTATCCTTGCCGCAGGTGGCTTCATCGGAATTGCAACGTGCGGTTTTGCGGGCCTTTTTCCCGCTTTCTTTGCGTCGAGGATTCGACCCGCCGAAGCAATGCGCCCGGAGGTTCCATCCTTCGGCGCACGCTCCATTATGTTGGACAGGCTCTTTCCAAACCTTCGACTCTTTTGGAAAATACCGGTTCGCAATGTATTTCGCCAACCGAGGCGAACGATGTCCACGATTTTTGGAATCGTAGCTGGGATGGCTTTGATGACCACAGCTAAAGGGCTTCTGGATTCCAGCGAAACTGCAATTGTGGATTTGGTCCAGGGATCGTATCGATACGACATAAGACTGGACTTTATGAGAATTCAGGGGAGCGATATCTTAAACAGAGTGCGAAGTTGGCCGGGAGTCGTGAGAGCCGAAGGCGTGCTAGAAATGCCGGTAGAAATGACGCGGGGAAATCGGCACTACTCTGCAATGGTAAGTGGATTAGAAGATGGGCAGCGTCTGCGGAAGTTGGTCGACGAGAAAGGTAGTTCGCTGAATGTACCCTCCGACGGGGCCATCTTCGGACCAACGCTGCGAACGAAATTAGGGCTCGAAATTGGTTCAATTGTCGAGGTTCAATTACCGGAGCAGATGACGGCTGAACGATCGTCTGTGCGTCAAATTCGAGTCGTCGGATTTAACGATGAAGCGATGGGAACGGTTGCATACACCCGTCGGAAAGAGCTCTTACCACTCTTTCGCCGCGACCTCGAACTCCCGCCCAATGCGATTTCGGGCATCGTGGTCAGTTGCCGACCCGAAAACCTTGCTGGGATCAAGCGTCGAATGGAGTCCCTCGATAATGCGGGCTCGGTCCTGTCGAAAAGCGATATTTCTGGAATGGTAAGGGACATGATGAAGACGATGCGAGTCTTCGTCTGGATCATGGAATCCTTCGGCGTCTTCCTTGCGTTTGCGGTGATCTTTAACATGATCACCATCAACGTCCTTGAACGTAGTTCGGAAGTCGCAACTTTGCGGACCATTGGCGTGAGTCGAAATCAAGTTCGCTGGATTATTGCGTTTGAGAACCTCATTGTCAGTGTTATTGGGATGATGATCGGGATTCCTTTTGGACGCTGGTTCCTCGAGCAGTTTTGGAAGGCAGCTCAGACTCCTGAGCAACAGGATCTCTTCACCTTCCACATCTTTGTTCGCCCCGAAACCTACTTGTTCACATGCGCCGCCGTCCTCACGGTTTCATTGGTTTCCATGATTCCGTCTCTGCGCATGATGGATCGACTCGACCTGGCCAAGGCGACCAAAGAGAGGTCGGCAAGTTAGCGAGGCCTTCGCTTCTCAATCTCGTCTTTAATCGACTTCGGCATGGGGCGGCAGCCACAATGCTTGGCGTGCTCGACATGCCACTCGATTCTTTCTTCCAACGTGGGGTTTTTCTTCATTGGATTCTTGTCATGCCACTCTCGAGCATCTTGAGTCATGGGTCCAGACTACACCTCCTCGGGTAATGGAAGAGCTCGAAGTCGTACAATAGAAGGACTATGTCTATGCTGGAGAGCGCCGTCAAAGCTCATCCACGAAACCCGGGCACACCGCTAAACCTCGACCAGATCGAGAGTCTGGCGGTGAACCGAAGTGCGGTTGAACGCCGAGCCGCAACCTTGGCCGGACGCCGAACCGTGAAGAAAGAATGGCAAGCCGCATGGCTTCTCCAGGCGATTCGGTGTATCGATCTCACAACTCTCAGCGGAGACGACACCGCTGGGAATGTCCACCGCCTCTGCGCCAAGGCCAAGCAACCTGTACGGCAAGACTTGCTCGATGCCATGGGCGTGGAAGGCATCACGACTGGAGCGGTGTGTGTGTATCACCAATACGTCGAAGAGTGTAAGAAGAACCTGGCTGGCACCTCGATTCCGGTGGCGGCGGTCTCGACCGGATTCCCTGCCGGGCTCTCCCCATTGCGGGAGAGGATCCATGAGATTCAAGCCAGCGTCGCTTCCGGTGCGGACGAGATCGACATCGTCATCACTCGTGCTCATGTGCTGACTGGTGATTGGCAGGCTTTGTACGACGAGATGCAAATGTTCCGCGAGGCGTGCGGTGATGCCCACGTCAAGGCGATTTTGGCTACCGGCGAACTCGGGACCCTGACGAACGTCGCCAGGGCCAGCATGGTTTGCATGATGGCCGGAGCGGACTTCATCAAAACTTCGACTGGCAAGGAGCCGGTGAATGCTACGATTCCGGTCGCGCTCGTAATGGACCGCATGATCCGCGAATACCACGCGGCGACGGGATACAAGGTCGGGTTCAAGCCTGCGGGCGGAATCCGAACCGCGAAGCAATCCCTCGACTTCCTGATTTTGATGAAGGAGGAGCTGGGCAACGACTGGCTCCAACCGAACCTGTTCCGCATGGGAGCAAGCTCGCTCCTTTCCGACATCGAGCGCCAGCTCGAGCACTTCGTCACCGGCCGGTACTCGGCTTACAACCGCCACGCGATGGGTTAACACATGAGCAAAGTTGCAGATATTTTAGATTCGATGGAATATGGCCCCGCGCCAGAGGCGGCGAACCTTGCGCACGAATGGCTCGATGCGCATGGCCGGAGATTTGGATTTTATGTCGATGGGAAATGGGTCGACGCGGGTTCCCATTTCGCCTCGTTTTCGCCTAGTACAGGGCAAGAAATCGCCCAAATCGGACAAGCGACCTCGTCGGTCATCGATCATGCGGTGAAGGCGGCGACGAAGGCTCAGCGGCAATGGATGGAGATAGGAGCTTCTCGACGAACGCAGTTTCTGTACGGCATCGCTCGGCAGATTCAAAAGCACTCGCGCCTGTTCGCGGTTCTGGAATCCCTGGACAATGGCAAGCCGATCCGCGAAACAAGGGACATCGACATTCCCCTCGTCGCGCGGCACTTTTACTACCACGCTGGTTGGGCAAAGGTAATGGAAGCCGAGTTTCCCGACTATGAGCCAGTGGGCGTGTGCGGACAGATTATCCCGTGGAACTTCCCATTGCTGATGCTAGCTTGGAAGATCGCACCGGCACTGGCGATGGGCAACACCGTCATCCTCAAACCCGCGGAATTCACCTCGCTGACTGCACTGCTTTTCGCTGAGATTTGCCAGCAGGTTGGTCTCCCGAAAGGCGTGGTCAACATTGTCACAGGAGACGGTGAAACGGGGGCTGCCATCGTGGACCACCCCGATATCCACAAGATTGCTTTCACCGGCTCGACCGAAGTAGGCAAGATCATCCGCCGGGGCACGGCGGGCACCGAGAAGAAGCTTTCGCTGGAACTCGGTGGCAAGTCGCCTTTCATCGTGTTCGAAGACGCTGACCTGGATTCGGTGGTCGAAGGCATTGTCGATGCGATCTGGTTTAACCAGGGCCAAGTTTGCTGTGCTGGCTCACGACTCTTGGTGCAGGAAGGTGTTGCTGAAAAGCTGTACGGCAAGATTCGGCTCCGAATGGAGACCCTGCGAGTCGGAGATCCCCTCGACAAGGCGGTCGATATTGGTGCTATTGTCGACAAGGTTCAGCTTGACCGCATAGACGAATTGGTCAGGCAAGGTGTTTTGGAGGGTGCAACCATTCACCAACCTAACTGCTCGTTCCCAAGTGGCGGCTGGTTCTATCCCCCGACACTTTTGACCAATGTTGAACCCGCGAGCACGGTCGCTCAGGTTGAGATCTTTGGCCCGGTCTTGGTTGCGATGACGTTCCGAACTCCGGCCGAAGCTGTGGCTTTGGCGAACAACACGGTGTACGGATTAGCTAGCTCTATCTGGACGCAAAACCTCGACGTCGCCCATGACATCGCCGCGAAGGTGAAGGCGGGAACTGTTTGGATCAACTGCACCAACCAGTTCGATGCGAGCGCCGGGTTTGGTGGCTATCGCGAAAGTGGATACGGCCGAGAAGGCGGTCGAGAGGGGCTTTTCGAATACCTTAGGCCGAAGTTGGAAACAACCAAGGCCAGTACTGCTCCGACGGTAAAGCCGCACGAGCGCACCAACAGTTTGGACAAAACGCACAAGCTGTACATCGGGGGCAAACAAGCCAGACCCGACAGCGGCTACTCGCTGACCATCAACACCACCAACGGACCGGTCGAGGTTGGACGCGGCAATCGCAAGGACATTCGCAATGCGGTGGAGGCCGCCGATGTGGCCTTCCTGAGCTGGTCAAGCGCCACGGCCTTCTATCGCGCGCAAGTACTGTACTTCTTCGCCGAAAACTTCGAAGGGGCAAAGGCGGCGATCATCGAATCGCTCACGACCACTGGATCCTCGGATCGAGCCGCAAATCTGGAATTTGAGCTCAGCCTTGATCGAATCCTACACTACGCAGCGATGGCGGACAAATACGAATCGGAGACTCACCAGGCTCCCATGCGAGCCTTGATTTATACGCGGAAGGAACCGATCGGTCCGGTCGCCCTGGTTTGCCCAAGCGAGTCTCCTCTTCTTGGTTTCCTTTCAACCTGTTTGCCCTTGATTGCCATGGGTAACTCGGTGATCGCCATTCCCAGCTATGCCAACCCGCTTCCTGCGATGGAGCTCTACCGAGTGATCGAGGCGAGCGATGTGCCGGGTGGAGTCTGGAATATCATCACTGGTACTCCCGAGGAACTTGAGAAGACGCTCGCTGACCACGATGGAATTCAGGCGATTTGGCACTTTGGATCCCGCGAGAACGGCGAAATTGCCCAGCGTCACTCGGCCGGGAACCTGAAGCAAACGTGGTGTCTCATGGGCAAATCGCTGAATTGGCAGACAATCCCGTCGCGGGAATTCCTGCGAAGAGCTACCCAAATTAAGAACGTTTGGGTTCCTTTCGGAGCCTAGACACACCTTAACATTCGCTTAACCTCTTCTTCATAAACTAGGTTCGAAGAAGAACGAAAATGCGAATTACTTCCGCTGGGAAAGTTGCAATTCTCGTCGTGGTTTTGGGGTTAGTTGGAGCGGGTTACCGCCTCTACACAGGCTCTCAAGGCACTGCAACAAATCAATCGTCTCCTTCGAATTCGACCTCTGGATCCGCTCCAGACAGCTCGTCGAATTTCAATGCCTCGCTCACGTTGACCATTCAAACGAGTGGCACGTATCAAGACTTCATTGAGAAGCTAGCCAATCAATGGCGCGGTTCTCACCCGTCGATTGCGATCAAGGTCTTGCCACCGAAGGAATCGCGTGACGCTCTGCACTTCCTGCTGGACCACGCAAAGAGCGGACAAGAGACGGACATCCCAGACATTTGGCTTGCGAGCAACGATGCCTTAGTTCAAAACTTGAACTCGGCAATCAAGTCGAAATCGGCATCATTCGCAAACGTGAATGACACGCGGACCTACGCGGTCTGGCCGCCTCAACCAATGGTGGTCCTCTGCAAGACATCCGCAAAAGATCGCATCGCCAGCGCATTCAATCAAGGTGATCCTTTCTCGCAGATCAATGGAGTGAGGTTTTCCTTCCCCGATCCGCTTACATCCGGTGGCGGGCACACGGCACTTGGATACTGCTTATGGACCTTCAAGCAGCAAAAGTCCGGCGGCACCTTCGAACGGTATCTGCAAGGCATGAAGGCTCACGGATACGTGCCTTTGGCCGCTCCATCGGGAGGATTAGCTTCAGATTTGGCCAATTCGAGCCTTGACTTCATCTTGATCCACAACGCCCTTGCCGACCGGGAGATCGCGAAGAGCAATGGCGGACTCTCCAAAATTGTTCCCTCGGTCACGGTTTGGGAGCGGCCCTCCAGCATTGCGCTGCGTCCGGCAAGCGGTTGGACTCCAGACAAAGAAAAGGCTTTGCAGGACTTCACGGAATTCGTGCGAAGAAATCCGCCGTTCAACGGATCGACTCCGAATCTCGAAGCATCCGTGCCCGAGCATCTCGACACGGAAAAGCAGACGTGGGAACGAGTCTTCGACCAAGGCGCGAGAATCGCCAATATCAACTCGCCGTCGAACCTACCGGCGCATCCGCGCTAGGCTTGCGGGTTATCAGCGCCAGAAGTCCAATGCTGCTGGCGATGGACAATATTCCTCCGAACACGAGCATCGTTTCGGGGGAATATTTGGACCAAATCACACCCGCCACAACGTTGCCGAGCAACGTCGTCAATCCGATCACGAAAAACTGTGCGCCGATCAAGGTTCCCTTTGGAACCGACTTCCCGTTTTGTACAAGGAAAGCCTTTGAAATTCCGTCAGTTGCCGCCGTCGATAGACCATAAAGTGCAAACATTGGTATGAGTGCGACGGCACTGCTTCGTGAGATCAGGATGTAGCAAAGTCCGAATGAGAGCCACCCAATGAAGAGAACCTTGCCGGACCCAATTCGGTCGGACAAGATTCCAAGCGGCGAAGATGTGATGGCATAAATCAGATTAAAAAGGGCATAGAGCAAGATGATTTGGTACGTCGCCACGCCCTTAAGTCCGGCGAAAAGCAGAAGGTAAGTGTCGCTGCTGTTCGCGATTCCGAAGAGCCCGAGAACGGCAAGCACCGGCCAGACTTCGCGGGGAATCTTTAAGTCCAATGCTAACTTTGATTTTGATTCTTGACCACCATGCGACGGGAGTTCCTTCACGAGGAAGGTGATGCCAAGGGCGACGAGCCCCGGAATCGCAGTGAGGAGAAGAATGGATCTCAGCGCAGTCGGGAACTGCCACAACAATGCCGCGCCGATGCAGACTCCGGTGAACGCTCCGGCAGTGTCCATCATGCGGTGGTAGCCATATGCTCGGCCGGATACCGAAGCGTCGACCGATTCGGCAATCATAGCGTCTCGAGACGAAGTCCGAATGCCTTTCCCGACTCGGTCTGCCAATCGACACACTAGGACAAATGGCCAGTTCATTGCTAACCCAACCAGCGGCTTGGCGAAGATACTGATGCCGTATCCCCACCGAATGTAGGGCACGCGCTTGCCGATGCGATCGCTATGAATTCCCGACCATAAACGCAATGCGGCGATGACGAAGCCGGCGAGCCCTTCCATGAGTCCCAAAGTCCAAGTCGGCGCCTTTAATGTTCCGACGATGAAAAGTGGCAGAATAGGATAGGCAAGCTCGGAGGAGACGTCGGCCCAGAAGCTGATCCAACCCAATGTTCGGACGGTTGCAGGCAATTGGGCGGACATGAGTCCAGTTTAGCTTGCCGAGAAAAGGCGATCTGTGTACGTACCCAACTACATTCCGGAACCCGAGCAGGTACCAGGCAACCTGACGACAGTCCTGTATGCACAGCGTTTGCAGTTCATTCGGCAAACGCTGAGGCGGTTTGTTGGTGCAGTTGCCATGATCGTCGGAGTCGGAATGCTCGTACCGAGGACCGGCGACACTCTTCGACTAACTATTGAACTGCTTGTCTGCCTACTCTTAGTCAGCAGTATCCGGACATTTTCTCGGGGGACCCCCGCAGAACCGAAAGTCACGGCGTACACATTGCCGATTGTGATCGGATTCTTTGCTGTCGCAAGTCGAGCTTGGACCACCGCCGGTTTTCCCACCTGGTCGGTTTTGGTTGGAATTGCTTGCTTTGGAATCTACGCCAGCCTTTGCGGAAGAGACTTTAGTTTTGTGGGCGGTTACGTCCTCTCGCTCATATTTTCGAGCGTGCTGATCTCGTTCATCATGGTGGAAGAGGGGATGACCGGTCCTCGGAGCGCCCAGGCTCTACTTTGGAATGCCGGGGGACTTTTTTACTTGGTCTATGACCTTGCCGCGCTGCTGTCGCGACGGAGGCCCAATGAGAGTTGGGCGGCCTCGGTCGATCTCTTCCGCGACGTCTTCAATTTTCTCGGATATTTCCCTCGCGTGATGATCCACTGGAATCGGCATCGCATTTTGGGCGATTTGTCGCTTGAAAATCCATTTCGAACCTAAAGTGAATACTAGAAATGTGTTGTATCTAAGTTCAATTGAAACCAAAATTGCCCAAATCCGTCATACTATGCGTTAACGGATGCGCCTATGATCGCCCTTTCTATTTTTTCTGCCCTAATGGCTTTGCATGCCCCTGCACACCATGCTGCCCTCAGCCTCGACATTTACAAGATGTCGGGTGGCAGCCGAACGCTCGTCAAAAGTGGCGACGCCATCAGTGGAGAGATTCAATTTCGTGCCGTCGTCCAAACCGACCACCCAATCCAAGCGGTTGAATTCTACGTCGGTGACGACCTCCGCGAGAGCGACAGCAGCACGCCTTACGAATTTAAGCTTGACACGTTAGGTGAAGAAGATGGAACGATCAAGGTTCGCTTCAAAGCCTTTACGTCGGAAGGCCAGAATGCCGAAAAGGTTCTAAACCTGACGATCGATAACGGTATCAGCAAGGGTGCCGACTACCATGTCAACAAGGGCATGGAGTACTTTACCAATGGTAAGTTCGATGACGCCATTACCGAAGGTCGCATCGCGCAGAAAGCGGACAAGAATTCGCTTGGCGCTCGACTCCTGCTCGCGAATGCAAATCTCCGAAAGGGTAGCTATGACAAGGCCCAGAAGTTTGCCGAAGACGCTCTCGAAGTCGACAAGAACAATCGTCAAGCGAAAGAAATCATCATCTCGCTCAAGGTTGTTCAGGCCTTCAATGCCGTTTCCCGAACCAACGAAGATCGACGTGATGTGATCGATTCGATCCGAAAGGGTCTTAGCGAAGCCATCAAGTTCCGAACGTCCTTGTTGGAAGGCGAGGTTGAGCGACTCAGCGGCAACAAATTGTCGAACGAGTATCTCGACGCCGCAATTCGAGCTCGACGATATTCGCTCGTAATCGACAGCGTTGCGCCTGCCCTCAAGGGTAGTTATAAGAACAACGACTTCAATAACCGACTCGCTTACGCTTATCTGATGACCAATCAGGTCAGTAAGGCCGACGAATTGCTTCGCAACGTGAAGAAGTTTGGCGAGTACGACGGTTATACCTTCGCGCTTGCAGCGGTGGTTTCAGTCGAAAATGGCAACGACACCATGGCCGATGACATGATCAAAGAAGCCTTGCTGAACGCACCGGATAGCCTTGGATTACGAACGGCTCAGGCCTACATCGCGCTCAAGCGAGACAAGCCACGATCCCTCGCCGACGCGGCAAATTCGCTCGTTCGTGATAACGACTCTCGATCGGAGGCGTATTACTTCGCGGCAGCACTCAGCAATCGACTGAAGAATGTCGAAGTTGGCCGCAAGTACTTCGAGAAGGCCATCCGTGCCGACGCGATCGACCACGATATGTACATCGAGCAAGGCAACGAAGCTATCGCTCTCGGTCTGACTCCTGGCTTGAATTCCAAGGATAAGGACTACGCCTTCGAGTACGCGCGAGCACTGTACGATTTGGCTCTGCAATGCCGACCCAGCAGCGGGCAAGCCCTTGCAGCCGTGGCTCTCGTCGACATCTTTCAGCATAAGTATAAGGAAGCTGAGAGCTATGGCGAAGCGGCAACCAAAGCTGCTCCCGACTACGCCGCCGCTTGGTATCTGTACGCAGCCGCGCTGAGCGTGCGACAGCAGGATGCCCGGGCCGCGTTGGCAAAAGCCTCAGCCCTCGATGCTCGAAACCTTCAGGGTCGAGCCATGCCGGACGCCAATTTGGCCTTCCGATACTTCAATACCACGGGCCGAACCCCGGTCCTTTCGCCTCCTTCGCGAGGCTAATCCTAACCAAGGTCGAGGGTCCATCCCTCGACCTTGGGTATCATAAATCTTCCGTCGGGGCGTAGCGCAGTTGGTAGCGCGTTTGCATGGGGTGCAAAAGGTCGCACGTTCGAATCGTGTCGCTCCGACCAAATCTTTCCACATATGAAAGTCGTCTTCGATGTCGGCAAAGTCCTCGCCACGGCGCACATGCAGTGGAAAGACGCCCTCGCGGCCAGCGGGCTCAGCATTCAATTCGCTGACCTCAACGACAAGTACTTGTACGATTTGCCTCAATATCTTCCGTATGAAGGCGGTCAGATATCGGAAGAGGAGTACTTAACCGGACTGTCGAATGCATTCGGACTTGGCGGCACCGAGCAGGCGCGCCACCTTCACCGAAGCATCATCGGGGCCGAGTACGAAGGAATCGAAGCAGTCATCGACGATCTCCATGCGCGAGGCGACGAAACTGCCACGTTGAGTAACAATAACCCGATCCACTGGGCCTGGTTCACCAAAGACGGTCCTTACCCGGGAATCCAGAAGATACAACACTTGATTGCTAGCTTCCAACTTGGCTACTTTAAGCCGGACCCGAAGATCTTCCAAGCTTTTTGTGAGAAGACAGGTTGGAGTCCGGACGAGCTGATCTTCCTCGACGACGCCGAGAAGAATATCGTGGCTGCCCGTGGGCTTGGCTGGAATGCGGAAATCATCACTGAAGACGAGCCGAAAGCCGTGCAAATTCGCCGAGTCCTCTCGCTAAGCTAAAGTCAGGCTACGAGCTGCGACGAGGTCCACAACTCGGTCAGCAATGGCGAGACTCGCCGTTGCTGCAGGCGATACCGCGTTAATCACGTGGATGGACCGATCGTCCTCCTCAAACACGAAGTCATCGACCAGCCGCCCATCTCGACCTATGGCCTGAGCACGGACGCCAGCGGGAGCCGCAACTAGGTGCTCCTCCTGAATGGCTGGGACCAACCGCTGAAGAGCTCGGACGAACGCCGGTTTGCTAAGCGAGCGATGCATTTCGCCCAAGCCCATCCGCCAATGCTTTGCTATGAGGCGAAGCATTCCTGGAAAAGTAAGAGACTCGGCGAGGTCTCTCAGGTCGAGATCATGATTGGTATATCCTTCGCGAGCGAACGCGAATACTGCATTCGGACCACACTCGACGCCTCCCATAACCATGCGCGTAAAATGGACGCCGAGAAAAGGGAAATTCGGATCGGGTACCGGATAGATCAAGTTCCGGCACAATGGCTCTGCTTCAGGCTTTAGCTCAAAATATTCGCCACGGAAGGGGATAATGCGCACTTTTGGGTTCATGCCACAGAGCATGGCAACGCGATCCGAATGAAGTCCGGCGCAGTTAATGAGGAAGTCCACAGGCTGCTCGTCATTTCGACTTCGAATCACCAATTGTCCGCCTCGCGCTTCGCATTGCTGGACGTCGAATCCAGTCTGAACAAACTGTCCTCGCACTTGCAACTGCCTCCTAAGCGACTGGCAAAATCCCACATAGTCGACAATTCCAGTTTCGGGAACGTGCAGGCCATCGATGCCTTTAACGGCTGGTTCTAGCTCGCCGATCTCGGAAGATCCAATTCTTCGGCATTGGATTCCGTTCGTTTCGCCACGCTCCTGAATGGTATTGAGGGCCGGGATTTCCCGGGCGTCCGTGGCAACGATCACTTTGCCACATCGCTCGAATGCGACACCATGCTCTTCGCAGTAGCGCTCCAATTGAGCTTTGCCATCGCGACAAGTCAGCGCTTTAACTGAGCCCGGCTTGTAATAGATGCCCGAGTGGATCACCCCAGAGTTTCTTCCAGTTTGGTGCTTGGCAACCTCTTCTTCCTTCTCCAAAAGTTGGATTTGGCAATTTGGGAAGCGCTTGGTGAGCTTGTAAGCCACCGATAGGCCGACGATGCCGCCGCCTACGATTCCGATGCGAAAACCCATCTAGTTATAATAGACGACGGTTGGGTCGACCGCCTGGTCCACAAGAGCACGCATGCGCCGTGAGTTCGTCATAAGCCCGTGATGCTGGGCTTCCTCGGTTAGGAACTTTACATTGCTATATTCACTGGCCGTGTAGTCTCGAACTCGTCCAGCATCGAATGCAGCGATTACTTGCTTGATGCCGCCCTCGACACTCCATTCGCAACGGAAATCAAGTCGATTTCGAATCTTCGAGAAGTCAACCCGGTAGTTCCGGCGATCGCCATCCGATCCGGTCATGATGAGTTCGGCGGTTGGCACCAGGCGATGAATGAGTCTTCCCATTTCGCCGAGCGTCATGTTTCCTTCTTCCGATCCAACATTAAAAATATCTGATCCGACGGTGTCGATCCTTGCATCCAATGCGTAGGATATGGCCGCCGCGGCATCGTCGACATGCACGAAGGGTCGCCATTGATCCTCTCCGAAAACCGTGATTTTTCCATCGACAATCGCCTTCGCCGTGAGGAGGTTCACGACGAGATCAAAGCGAGTGCGGCCGCTTAGGCCGTAAACCGTGCCGAAACGGAGAATCGTTGGCTTGAATCGATCATCAGCCATATGCAGAAGAATCTTCTCGCAGGCAATCTTGCTTCGAGCATAGAGCGAAACAGGATTAAGGGCAGATCTTTCGTCCAGCACTTCGTCACTGGCACCATAGACCGAGCAAGTACTGGCGAAAATGAACCTTTCAATCCCGAAACCTTTTGCACATTCAGCAATCATGCGAGTGGCCATCAAATTGACTTCGAGTGTAAAGTCTTCATCGAGGGCGCAGGCCGGATCTCCGACAATCGCACCGAGATGGACGACAGCATCCATCCCGTACATGGATTCCACGATCTTGTCGATTTGGCGAAAGTCAGCTCGAACGACTTGGAGATTCGGATGCCCAATAAGGCCGCTAATAGGCTCTTCGCCAAACATGAACGAATCGACAAGTCGCACCTTGTAACCGCGGTCGAGCAGCTTGGCCAAAAGAGATGAGCCAATGTATCCGGCTCCTCCGATGACGACAATGTTCTTGGGTCTGGTAGGTTGCGAGGATTGACTGCCGCGATGCGGTAGTTCGGGTTGAACCAGACTTGTCCAAGCTTGCATCCAAATTCGAGCCCCCGCAAGGAATAGAGCGGTGAGGATTGCACCGGCCAGAAGGGCAATCCGTGGAAACACGAAAAGATCTGGAAGCAAAAAGCAGGCGCCAGTGAAAGCGAGGTAACTAACGCCAACGGCTTGACATACCACGGCCGCTTTGTATCTTCCGCGGTAAGCTCGTCCACGCGTGTAAAAGCCAAACATGGCGAAAATGGGAAGACATAACAGGTTTATTAGCAGAATCGACGCGACATTCTGTGTAAGGAATGGCACGATGGGCAATATCGCAGTTACCCGCGTCTTCTGTTCTGAATAGCTGATTAAGAGCCCTGCCAGCGCAGCACAGTTCAACATAATCGCGTCCGCGACTAGGCGCAGAAGGGCATCGATTTTTATCCTCATAAAGCAAACACTCGGACAATGCCAGAACTCATAGCCCACTCAATTCTACGGGGTGGATCTGCCAAAATCCTTCATTCAAGACGATTGTGGAGGTTATTAGGACTTAGGTAACAACCAATTTACGGATTGATTGGGCAATCAGTCCCGACGCATTTCCGTCACCGTACGGATTCGCCGCACGAGCCATGTCGATATAGAATTCTTTATCGTGGAAGAGTTTCCGTCCGTAGGTAAGCACGGCTTCTGCCTTTGTTCCAATGAGCCTTGCGCATCCGGCTTCTACGCCCTCGGGTCTTTCCGTAGTTTCGCGTAGGACGAGCAGTGGCTTGCCAAAACTTGGAGCCTCTTCTTGCACGCCGCCCGAGTCAGTGAGGATGAAATCCGATCGCTCGATAAGTTTCACGAAGTCTTCGTACTGAGGAGGTTCGATCAGATCGATCCGCTCGTGGCCGCCCAAGGCTTCGGTGAGCACGGATCGGACGTCAGGGTTCTTGTGCATGGCGACAACGAGCATAGAATCCGGATTTTCTTCGATCAATTGCCTAGCGGCAGTAGCTACCTCGCGCATTGGTTGACCCCAGTTCTCCCGTCGGTGCATAGTCATGAGGATAAGTCGGCCATGAAAATCTGGATACCAACGCTGCGGAACCAGTTTCGCTACCTGCAATACGGCGTCGATGCCGGTGTTTCCGGTGATGAAAATGTCTTCTTCAGGTACGCCTTCCTTACGAAGATTATCCGCCGCGAGTACGGTTGGAGCGTAGTGTTGACAGGCTATCAGGCGAGTGGCCTGGCGGTTGAATTCTTCCGGGAATGGATTGCGGATGTCATGAGTCCGGAGTCCAGCTTCGACATGTCCGAAGGGAATATAACGGTAGAAAGCTACCAAACTCGACACAAACGTTGTTGTCGTGTCACCTTGGGCGACCACGAAATCGGGCTTGCACTGCTCAAACGCCTGGTCCAACGCGAGTACCATCCGAGACGTCATCTCCGACAGACTTTGTCCGTGCTTCATCAGGCCCAATTCGATATCAGGCTGAATTCCAAAAGTCTTGAAAACCTGATCGAGCATTTCACGGTGCTGACCCGTCGAGATGAGAGTGGTTCGCAATCCTGGAGTTTGGCGGAGAGCCTGGACCACCGGCATCGACTTGATACAGTCCGGGCGCGTCCCGACCACGACGGCGACATTCTTATCGGACATGCGCCTCCCTTCTTCGATAATTCTCGACCACATCCACCACTGATTCGATGACCGAAGTTACCTCGTCATCCGAGATTCGAGCGCTTAAAGGCAAGCTGATGATCCTTTCGTAATTCGTGGAAGTGACCGGAAGGTCTTCGGACTTGAATCCATATTTGTCGCGGTAGTAGGGGTGCATATGCACGGGGATGTAGTGGACGGAGGTGCCGATATTTCGGCTTTTGAGTTGCTCGATGAACTCATCTCGGTCGATCGTAAGTCGATCCAGGTTCAAGCGAAGAACATATAGGTGCCAAGAAGAGGAAACGTCGTTACGTTCGCTCGGCACCTCTAGCTCAGGTAACAATCCAAACGCGCGACTGTAACGCTCGACAATCGCACGCCTTCGATTCTGAAACCGAGCAAGCTTGTCCAACTGGCGCAAACCAAGAGACGCCTGAAGGTCGGTCATGTTGTATTTGAAACCAGGCATGACGACTTCGTACTTCCAGGACCCGCCTTTCTCGTAACGCTTTAGTGCATCCTTGGTCATTCCGTGCGAGTGCGCGATCCTCGCCCTCTCGATGAACTCAGGGGTTCCGGTGAGCATTCCTCCTTCAGCGGTTGTCATGTTCTTGGTGGCATAGAAGCTGAAGGCGGTCGGGTTGTCGCTGCTGCCGATGAACTGGCCCTTGTACTTTCCCGAAATTGGATGGGCGGCATCTTCAATCACGATCAATCCATGTTCTTTTGCGATCGCATTGATGGTGTCCAGATCGACCGGGTGCCCAGCGTAATGGACGGGAATAATCGCCTTTGTGCGAGGACCAATAGCCTGGCGAATCAAATCTGGATTGATGTTCATCGTATCCGGTTCGATATCGACCAAAACCGGAGTCGCACCTGTGTGCTCGATCACATTCACCGTCGAGCAGAAGGTATGCGAAACCGTGATTACCTCGTCTCCAGGACCAACACCGGACACAACTAAAGCAAGGTGGAGGGCGGCCGTGCAAGAACTCACGGCGAGCGCAGCCGGAGCGCCAAACTCCTCGCAGAATCTTCGCTCGAATTCTCGCACTTTGGGGCCCGTCGTGATCCAATCGGATTTGAGGGTCGCGACCACTTCGGCAATGTCGTCTTCCTCGATCATCGGCGGCGAAAATGGTATGAATTTCGACGGTGCGATGTAGGTGGACTGGACCATGGCGCCCCTTCATTATCCCATAGTTAGGTTCACCTAACTTACGATGAACGCTCGAAGGGAGACCGATTTTGCCACTTCGACATAACCAAGGTCCTGGTATAGCTTGAGAGCAGCGATGTTCGCACCTTGAGTTCCAACATCGACCAAGGTACAGCCTTGCTCGACAAACCAAGCTTCTGCGGATTGAACCATCTTCTTCGCCAGTCCTTTTCCTTGATGCTGGGACGCAGTAGCTACGAGGACAATTGTGCCCAATCGAAGTCCTAAGGTTTGTTCGAGATCAGGATGAAGTTTGCAAGTCACAAACCCGGCGACATCGCCGTCGACCACACCGACGACCGTAGCATCGGCCGCCTGCCCCAGCACCGAATTACGGCCCCAGGTCGCGTGAAGGTTATCGGCGACATCTTTCGAAATCATTGAATCTCGATGGAATCGATCCTCGGTGAATGCCGTTCGCGCGATTTCCGCAACTGCATGGCAATCTGACCTGTCGGCCAGACGAGCGTCGTCGGATTTTGCTGAGATCCCCAGCTCCTTGGAGAAAGTGGTGATCGTGTCCATCCGTTCGAACCCCGCCTGCTCATAGGCTCCTACCAAGATTTCGTTGCGAACGTCGATCCGAACGGAGAGGTGTTGGATTCCCTGCCGACTCGCATCGAGTATGGCTTCGGTCGCCTGAGCGGACGCTTCTTCGGCCGATGAAACGGGGCGAACCTGGACTCGGCCGCAAGGCATTCCAAGTTCGCCCGAATCCCAGTCCAGTTTCGAAACGAATTCGCCAGCAGTGAACGCCTTCTCCGCCTTCCATTTGGTGATGCCGGGATAGCCTTCGTACGGGTAGAAGAAGTCGACAGTTGGAACTGTCGCATTCACATCTCGGCGAAGCAGCACGTACGGCACCGTGCGAACGAGAATCTGAATGTCCTTTTTGGTATTCCGACCTCGGACGTACTCGACATCGAGCTTCTTCCTCTGCTCCCACGAAATGGAGTTACGTCCCGAGATTTGTGCCAAGCCGGTGATTCCTGGCTTCACCCGAAGCTTCTCTTTTTCTTCATCGGAGTAGTACTGCAACTGGTCGACTTGGTCCGGTCGAGGACCCACCAGACTCATATCTCCGACCAAAACATTGAAGAATTGTGGCAGCTCGTCGATGCTGGTTTTACGCATAAACTTACCGATCTTGGTCACCCGAGGGTCGTCATCACCGCTGAAGGCGGACCCGTCCGTATTGCGAATATCCGGCGCATTCACCTTCATCGAGCGAAACTTCCAGATTCGAAATGGTTTTCCATCGCGGCCCAATCGCGCTTGACGAAAGAAGATGGGACCGAAGTCGGTCACCATGATAATCAAGGTCATCAAGAAGATTAAGGGTCCGAAGATCACGAGCGCAACGAGAGCGAAGATGATATCCAATGTCCGCTTGATGAAGCGATCCACGGCTTTACTGCGCTTGGAGTTCGGCCTCGGCCTGTTCCGGGTTCAATTGCCGTTCGACGATGTAGCAATAGATGTGATACAGCGCGAGGTGCGACTCCTGGATGTGCATCGTCTGATCGCTAGGCACGACGATGGCATAGTCGGCGATCTCGGCCATTTTGCCCCCGTTTCCTCCGGCAAAAGCAATATTGATGAGCCCGAACGACTTCGCCTCTTCCATTGCACGGAGACAGTTTTTCGAGTTGCCGCTGGTGCTGAAGGAGATAAGGATGTCGCCAGGATGCCCGAAAGCCTCTACTTGACGAGAGAAGATTTCTTCGAATCCATAGTCGTTGGCGCGTGCCGTCATCGTCGAACTGTCGGTGGTGAGGGCGATGGCGGGCAATGCCTTGCGGGGAAATTTGGTGGAAAGGGTTGAGATGAACTCGGCCGCGAGGTGTTGGGCGTCGGCTGCGCTGCCGCCATTGCCGCAAATCAGAACCTTGTTGCCGTTTGCAAAGCATCGCGTCGTCGCTTCGCAGATCCGCATGAGTTCGGGAAGGCAGGCGTCAATGGTGGCTTCTTTAACGCGAATGCTTTCTTGGAGGTGTTGGGTGGCGGAGGCTTTCCAGTCGCGGGGCATCGGCTTAACTCGGGATTAGGTTCAGTATGGCAGAAAGGTCGGCGAGGCTATCGATGATGTAATCCGGCTCGCAATCGTGAGCCGCTTCGTGTTTCGACCCATATCCCGTTCTCACCAATACTGTTATGGCGCCGATTGCTTTGCCGAGGTCGATATCGCATGGCTTATCGCCCACGACCACAGACAGCGAAAGATCGAATCCAAAATCTTGGGCGGCATCGAGCGCCATTCCGGGAGCGGGTTTTCGATGCGTGGAGGGTTGGTCTGGATGATCTGGGCAAAAGTAGTATCCGTCCATCGGAGCACCCGCTTGTTCCAGTAGCTCTTGAACTCGGGCGTTGACGGCGACCACATCTGATTCGGGGAAGTAGCCGCGGCCCACCCCGGCTTGATTCGAAACGCACACCATGCCCCACCCCCTCGTCCTTGCCTCTGACAATGCTGACCCGACGCCCGGTATAAGTTCGACCTCGTTAGGATCGTGCAGATAGTGTTTCTCCACGATGAGCGTGCCATCGCGGTCGAGGAGCAGAAAGCGCTTCGCCATCAAGAGAATCTCTGAAAGAATTCTGACGCTTCGCGGTATGAATCTGGTGTGCCGATATCGATAAATGGACTATCGAACACCTTGCCGAAGAACCGATAGTCTTCACATCGAGCGAGAATTCCCTTCTCGAAGGAGAACACCTTGTCTTTTGGAAGAGAATCCGCCAGAGATCGCGAAACAACGTACATGCCTGCGTTGATGTTTCCAGGAACGCAGTCGCCGGTTTTCTCTCGGAACTCGTAAACCCTTCCAGAATCTTCGATGCAGACGGTTCCGAACCGGGCTGAATCGTCGACCGGCGCAAGGGCGATAGTGACGTCCGCCTGGTTGGCCATGTGAAAGTCGATCAGCGATTCGAGGCAGGCGTCCACAATCGAGTCTCCATTCATGACAAGGAAAGGGTCGGAATCGATCATCGGCAAAGCGTTTACAATCGCGCCGCCCGTGCCAAGCGGATGATCTTCCACCGAGAAGCGAATCGTCATGCCTTCCTGCGCGTAGCTGGTCAGCTCGTGCTCAAATCGATCGGCAAGATGACCGGTTCCGAGGATGACGTTTTGGATTCCTTGCGCGCTGGCCCAAGCCAATAGGCGCTGGAGAAAGGGTTCGCCATCGATCATCGCCAAGGGCTTCGGAGTGTCCTCGCCGATAGCTGGACGCAAGCGGGTTCCAAGCCCTCCTACAAGAACAAAAGTACTAACTCCGCCGAGTCGACCCATGACTAATTAAGATCAGCATAAACGATTGTTGAGCCAACGTGGTCAAATCGGACGGGAATTTCGCATAGGTTTTGCAAAGCTTGTCGAACATTTGCCTGACTCTCGCGCGGAACAAAGAATAATAAACACCCTCCGCCTCCTGCGCCAAGCAGCTTTCCGCCGATCGCTCCTGCTTGCCTCGCGGTTGAATACCAATCACCGATCTGGTCGCTTGCAATCTGGTCTGACAGCCCCCGTTTAATCTCCCAGCCCAGATGAAGCAGCTCGCCGAATTCATTCAGCGATCGATCTGAACAGAGCACATCCACGGCCCGTGGCACCAAATCGCCAAGTTTCGATAGGTCCTCATCGAGGGCTCCGGACTTCGTTTTTGCCATTTGGTCCTCGAGGACCTCGTGCGCCGTCCTCGTGAGGCCCGTGTAAAAAAGCATCAACTGATCCTGCAGTTCGTCGACCCGTGCTTGCGGCATCACAAGCGGCTGGTGCTCTACCGATCCGTTTTGGTTGAACTTCAAGAGTCGTAAGCCACCGAGGGCCGCCGCGTATTGATCCTGCGAGCCCACTCGCTCCTGCATCACGTTTTGCTCGAGATTAACCGCCAGCCGGGCCAACTCGGCGTTGTTGATGAACTTGCCTTGGAGGGCATGCAGAGCATGCAGCAAGCAGACCGTAAAGGAAGACGACGAACCCATTCCGGTTCGGGCCGGAAGGTCGCCGGCGTAATGAATCTCGATCTCGCGATCGATGCCCATGTGCCTAAGGCACTCGCGAACGGAAGGGTGCCGAAGTTCGTCGAGCGAATCGCACCGCTCAAGAGTCGAGTAGTGGACCTTGATCTTGTGGTCGAAGTACCAAGGCAGGTGCTTGGCGGTGATGAAGGTGTACTTGTCGATGCCCGTTGCCAACGTCATGCCGCCACGGCGGAGGTAGTAGTCGGGATAGTCCGTGCCTCCGCCGAGAAAGCTGATCCGCATGGGGGTGCGGGCGATGACCATTTACACGTTGCCGTACTCCGACCGGCCAAACATCTTGTAGAGTTTGATGAGCTGAGTAATGCCTTCGTCGATGGAAACCTTTGCTTCGAATCCCGCTTTCTTCAGCTTGTCGTTGGAGACGATGTAGTTGCGCTTGTCGGGATCGGTGCCGACCTCGGCTTCATGGATGTAGAAGTTCGGCACGTGCTGCTTAATTTGTAGCGCGAGTTCTTCTTTGGTGAGGTTCGCCTCATTCAGACCCAGGTTGTAGGTCTCGCCCCGCATCGCCGAAAAGTTGTCCATTGCGAAGAGCATCGCGGCCGCCACATCCTGAATCGATACGTAATTGCGCTTGAAGTGCTTCTCGTATAAAACGATGAAACCTTGGGTCACGGCTTTGTAGGTGAAGTCGTTGACAAGGAGGTCGATTCTCATTCTCGCTGAAGAACCGAAGACGGTCGCGAGTCGGAACGACATCGCCTTTCCGCTATCGAGCAGAGCCTTCTCGCCATCGGCTTTGGTAACTCCGTAGAGGCTGATCGGCTCCAAAGGAGTGGTTTCGTCGCAGAACAGATCACCGGTCTGAGTTCCGTACCCGCTATTCGTGCAAGGGTAGATGACGATCTGATCCTTCGAAGCGTGGTCGGCTACTAGCTTTGCCGATCCGTAGTTAAGCGTCTTCGTATATTCTGGATCGCGCTTGCAGGCAGTCATTCCAACAACTGCGGCGAGGTGGATGATGGCGTCATGCTTGGCCATTTCGCACTTCATCAACTGCTCGTCGCGAGCGTCGCCAAAGATGAAGTCGAAGTTGGGATCCGAGGCGTACCCAAATAGGCCCTTCTGTTGGTAGTAAAGGTTGTCGAGGACGGTGACTTGATGGCCAGCCTTGAGCAATTGTCCCGTCAGCACACACCCGATGTAGCCTGCCCCGCCGGGCACCAATACCTTCATGGAATGCCAGTAAGAATACCTGCGGTCTAGGTTAAGCCTTAGGACTTCGCGACGGTAGCGAGCTGTTCCTCGATCATGCCGACGCATTTGGTGAGATCGAAGTGCTGGTCAAAGAACTCTCGGGCGCGATTGCCTTGCCGAATCGCGAGGTCTGGATCCTCGCAGTAGTCGTCGAGTGTTTTGGCAATACCGTCGATGTCCTGATTGTCATGCACAGTGCCGAACTTACCAGAGGCGATGAGCTTGGCCTCGTCGCATTCGATCGGCATGACGGCAAGAACGCCTTTGCCTACGGCCGAAATGGTTCGTACTTTTCCTTGGGTTGAGGACTTTGCTCCTTCTGGGGTCAGTGTGGCCACGTGCATGTGTGCGGTCGCCAGCGATTTGTTTAGATCGCTACGAGGAACAAGATCCCGGAAGATAACATTATCGAGATCAAACCCCTTTGCCATCGCCTTCACTTCTTCAAGCTTGGGCCCGTTGCCGGTGATGAGGAAAACCAATCGATTTCGATAGTGCATCTTCGAAATCGCGCGGAGGACCGGGCCTAAATCGGACGTGAAGCCAATGCTGCCCGAATACATCAGGATGAATTTGCCTTCCAAATCCCACACGTTGCGGAAAGACTCGGTGCCGGCGAGTGGCCTCAACTCCGAGCCGTCGGCCCAATCGTGAACCACCAGAGTCGTATCCTGGGTCCGAATCTTTTCGATGTCGGCAAGGTAACCGGCGCTCACGACGTTGACCCCACTAGCCATTCGGAGCATCTTCTTTTCCATTCCGGCCAGGACCTTACTTAGCGGATTGTTTGAGGCATTGGCGGCCGCCACGGCTCGGCTGGCGATATCAGCAACCCGGACAACGTAGGGGATATTCCATCGCTTAGCCAGCCATTGAGCGGCTAACCCGGCAAAGGGAGGGGGCGAAATCGTAAAGATGATATCGGGCTTTTCGAGGTCGGCGTAGGCGCTCTTGAAGGCGGGTAGGACCTTGTACGCCGCTAGCCCCTTGGCTACGAGATTGGCCGTCCTCGAAGCAGGTTTCACAAACCGCCGAACCACCTTCACCCCATCGAGTGTTTCCGTCAGCGCTTGTTTGCCCTCGTATTCGGGAAAGACTTCGCCTTTCGGGTAGTTGGGCATCAAGGTGAGGACCTGAACATCGTGCCCCTTACTTGCCAGCGTCGTCGACAATTCGGTCATGCTCACGCCGGCCCCGAATTCTTCAGGCGCATAGTACGGGGTCACGACGAGAACTTTCAAAATACGACATCGAGAATGTACCGCTCTACTGCGCTTCTCGACGTCGGAATTTGACCAAGCCGTGCTAGTTTTTCGTTATTGATTCTCACGTGCCTCGGTTGGGTATCTGGCTGTATGTTCTCGAGATGCAGTTCTTTCCCCGCCATCTCGGCTACCTGCCGAGGCGTCACAAACCCATCGCCACAGATATTGAAGGTCTGGTTCTCGTCGTCGCTGAGGGCGAGCTGCCACACGTACTCGGCAACGTAATCTGTATGCATGAATTGGTACTCGCTGTCTGGATGGATCCATAGTGGTCGATCATGAAGGATGTCGAAAATGGGATTCTTCTGGAGGCCAGGTCCGACCATTCCAGCCAGTCTCAGGACGATGAAGCGATCGCAATGTGCCCGTACCATTTCTTCAGCCTGGAATTTATGAATGCCGTACTGCGAGGCCGATTCGGGATCGATTTCCTGATCCTCGCCCGTGGTCTCTGGCGAGGTCAGATCGGCGTAGACGTCCACCGAAGAAATCAGAATGTGCTTTCCGGCCGGAAAATCTCGCAAGACTCTGAGTTGATTCGTGACCGACCGCACGTAATCCTCCGCCGGGTTTTGGTCGGCTAGGTACTTCTTGGAGTTGTTCGAGGCGTTGATCACGAAATCCCAGGTCTTAGCAGCGAGTATGTCGTAATTTGCTCGGGTGACCCCGACGACTTCAGCATTGGGCGCGTGCCGCATCAGAGCGCTGCCGACAAATCCGCCCGCTCCAATGACCGCAATTTTCATAGCCGCGCAGTAGTGTCGTAATGCTCTCGGAGCCAGTCTATGGTGAGTTTTAGGCCGTCACGAAGGGAGGTCTGAGCAGAGTAGTTCAGCAGTTCATGCATCCTGGTGACATCGAAGCCTTTGAGCATTTGTCCGTCGGGCTTCTCCGTATCCCAGATCACATCGCCCGAAAAGCCGGTGAGTTCGACGGTCGTCTCGACCAGTTCGCGAATGGTGACCGGCTGGCCCGAGGAGATGTTGATCGGCTCGCTGGAATCGTAGATCTCAGTTGCCCGAACCACGCCTTCGACCGCATCTCGAGCGTAAATGAAATCGCGTAAAGGCTTGCCCGATCCCCACATCGTCAACGATGGCTGATTGTCTCGAGTTGCTTCGTAAATCTTGCGGACGAGGGCGGGAATAACGTGTGAATCGTTGAGGTTAAAGTTGTCGTAAGGTCCGTACACGTTGCCCGGAATCATGACGATGCTGTTGAATCCGTACTGACGTCGATACGCCTCGCTCGCCACGAGAAGCATCTTTTTGGCGGTGGAGTAGGGTGCGCTCTCGAACTGAGGGTAGCCGTTCCACATCTCCGTTTCGGGAATCGGACTTGGCGCAGTAGAAGGGTAGGAGCACCCTCCCATAAGGCAAACCATCTTCTCGACTCCGTGCCGGTACGCGGCGTCGAGAGTCAGCGAATTCATGAGGATGTTGCGCTGATAGAACTCAGCGGGCCGTTCCTTGTTGGTTTTGATTCCGCCGGAGTACCCCGCGAAGTGAAACAGGACTTGCGGTTTGTGGTCCTTAAACAAATCTTCGACCTGAGTCTGGACCGTCAGGTCATAGTCTTGACTGCCAAGCGCGGTGAACGATATTCCCCGTTCCCGAAGAATATCTTGCAAGTGGCCGCCTAGAAATCCCGTCGCACCGGTGATGACAATACTTTTGTCCTGTAAATCCATAGCCGCCAACCTGGTGAGTTTACCAGGCGGGTCGGGTACCCTCCTATGACCGGAAGGGACCTGTGGAGAGCCGAAGTATTACCATCGATGACCTCCTCAAAGTTCTGGGCCGATTCTGGAAATCCATTTTCGCCTTTACGATCCTTGCCGGCGTGATCGCCTTTACTTGGGTGATCGTAATTCCCACCAAGTATCGTGCAACGACCTCGCTCCTGGTGCTCGCTCCAAATCTTAGTTCGGCTTCATCTGCGGCTGCCCAACTTGCAGTTCTGAATGCCAGTGCCGCGACTCCGTTGAGGACCATCAAGGGCGTGGTGATGTCCGATCGCGAAACCCAGGCGATCATGGACAAATTCGGAATCGATTGGCGAGAATTCGAGCACTGCTTCGTCGTGGTCGACGAGAGTCAATCGAACCAGCTCACGATCTCTTACGACTCAACCGACAAAGAAAAGAACCTCGCCATCCTTCAGTATTCGATTGAAAAGCTTAAGGAGCTCGACAAGGAGTTCAATTTCACGGTTGGGAGTCGGCAAGCCGCATCGCTGAAGGACGAAGTTGCGAAGAAAGAGACGGAAGTTAAGAAAGCCGAAGACAATCTTCTCGAACTCCAGAAGACGTTGAAAACCGTGTCTGATCCAACTGATCCCAAGACCATCGCGGCCTACCTCGAGAAGTATCAAAAGTTGGAACTTGAACTCGGTGGCGTACAAGCGCAGATTCGTATCCTCCGCAATCAGGCGAGCACAGCCGCAACGAACTCGAGCATCCCGTCGTCGATTCCACCAGCCAAGACCTGGCAAGCCAAATTGTCGGACATCGAGTACAAACTTCGAGTTGCGAGAACAACGATGGCCGACCAGAATCCAGAAGTGGTTCGGCTCAAGAGGCAAGAACAGCAGACACGAGAGCAGTTCCAGCGAGAAGTTCAGAAGTACTTGCAATCCGTAAACAAGAACCTCGATCCAACACTGGCCGAATTGGAGTCGAAACGAATGCTTTTGGAGTATCAGACTGAGCAGGCGCGGCAACTCGCCAAAGTTGCTCCAGAAGAGGGCCTCAAGCTCGCACGTCAAGTGGCCGAAGTGCTGACCCTCCGCAAAGTTCTCACCGCTTTGCGCGCCCAATACGAGCAGGCGAAGATCGAGTCCGAAGTCGACAGAGTGCGATGGAGCGTGCTCGATCCGCCCCATACCGAACACAAACCCCTGAATAAGCGGTACGCCCTGGTGGCTGCCATCACGATGGTCATTACCTTTATTTTGGCTCTCATGGTGGGTGTCTTCCGCTTACGCAAACTCGAGAGCCGAGCGGGATGAGCTTACAGCGCTCGTCCATTCAAGTCTCGCTCGCTTCGCTCGGTGTCTATGTTGTCAGCTTCATCAACCAGCTCCTGATCGCTCGGGTGTTTGGGGCAGGTCCGAGATTGGACGCGTACTTGGCCGCCTCGAATGTGCCGCTGGCTGTGAATAATCTGGTCGGCGCTTTGTTCGTGTTCGCGGTCGTGCCTCAAATCGTTCATGGTCAAAGCGATTCGGAGTTCGCCGCAAGGGTGAAGGGTCTGTTTGTTGGCTGCGCCAAGCTTGCTGTGGCGACGATCTTGATTGGCGCGGGAATCCATGCCGTGATCCTGTTCTCACAGCCAAGTCTTGAGCAGTACAGAGTCGAGGCCGTTGTCACGGCGATGATCAGTTGGTGCTCATGCGGGCTCTTCTTTGTCACCGCCTTGTCCGATGCGCTATTCAACGCTCGCCGGCAATTCCTCGTGCCCGTCCTCGCCTACCTTCCCGCCTATGTTCTAACGGCATTTGCTTGCTATCTTCTGGGTTCCCTCTTGGGCGGAATTGCGCTAGCGGGGGCAACTTTGGTTGGCTATCTTTTGGTGGTTCCATACCGGTGGTCCAAGCAAGCCGCCGAGTTCTCAGTCTCGCGAAATGACGAGATGTTTCGGGCGTTTTTGCAACGCGCACCGTACGCGGGTCTCGCGGTTTTGAGCTTGTACGCCTTCCCGTTTGTGGACACATTGATCGCTCCGTCGGTCGGTCCCGGCGTCTTGTCGATTTTGGGATTCTCGACGCGCCTTGTTTCGACTCTCGCAGTGATCCTTGCCCTCGGTCCCTTCGGAGTCTTGATTCCCGAAATCGCCGAGCACAGCGCCGCTGGAGATCGCTCGCGATTGATCACCCGAAGTCTCTCTCTTGTCCGGTATGCCTTCGCCTTGCTCACTCCCGTTTGCCTTTGGCTGGCGGTGAACCGACTTGCCATCGTCCAGGTTCTGTTTCAGCGAGGAAAGTTTGGCCCCTCAGACTCTCAGAACCTGGCTGACTTGCTGCAGTGGACCGCTATCGGCTCCCTTTTCATGATCGTCAGTATGCTGCTGCTTCGGATCTATATGGCGGATAATCGTCATCGAACCGCTGCGATCATTAGCCTCGTAACTCTGCTGATGTACGGGGTGATTTCTAGGCTTCTTTCCCAAGGAATGAAACTTCAAGGGTTTGGAATCGCCTACCTCGAGGCATGGGGCATGTGCGCGATCGTGGCCGGATCATTGCTGGTGCGCCAAGATCGAGAGCATGTCGATTCCGGTGTGACTCGTCGGTTCGCGTTGAAGACTATATTGACTTCCGTGACTTCCTTCGTCGCGATCATTTTGCTAGCGAAAATCCATGTCGTGGGAACGCTTGTGACAATGGCGATTTTGGGAATCAGCCTTGCGATTTCGGTCTTCATGAGCCTTGCGATCGGTTCGCTGCTCAAAAGCCACGAGCATCAGAGACTATTGGGAATTGCGGTCAGACTCTTGTCGCGCTCTCGTGCCGCCTGAACGCAGCCGAGCATCAACCAATACGCAGGGAAGACGATGGGAATTGAACTCAGAACCCCCAACGAGGCGAACGATACGACGGTCCAAGAGAACTTCGTTCCCCGATATTGCCAAAACCAGAACGCGAGAATCGCGAGGAAGATCCAACCCATCCGGATGCAACCCGCCCCAAAGTCGGTAAGGCCATAGCCGATGGCGTAGTATTGACCGGACATCCGCGATACCTCGATTTCATACCAAGAATCGAGGTTGTACTTATTCCACAGAAACCAGAAATAGCCTTGATCCAGCTTCACATCGCCGGTACCGAAAGGCTTCTCCAGAAGCGATGGGGCCGAGAGGTAGTGCCCCACCAACCGCATGCTTGCGGAAGGATCTTCAATGATCAGCCGAGGGTCTTTCGCCGCAACGGTAATGAGCTCGGTGGCGCGAGTATTGGGCAGCGATGGGCTTGCCGCGATGAGAGTTGCGCAGGCGCCAATCGTCGCGATTCCCGTAAGAACTCCCGACTTCAAACCTCGAGATAGCCCGAAAACAATGAGTACGACGATGCCGTAAATGGCTGCGGTCGCCGCCAGCGAGAGTCCGATAAGCGCAATCACGACGAACCAGATCGCCAACCAGTATCCCTTGGAAATTTTGAAGTTGCCGTTACCCGCCACCACCCAAGCGAGGATGGGGAGCATGACACCGATGTTGGCGAGAAAACTTGGCTCGGAACACGCCCCGCCTACGCCGCGATCTTCGGCTCCGCGAACCTCGGACATGAACGGAACCAGGAGGGTTTTGTGCAAATCGGGCGAGAACGACTGCATGAAAGCCGCCCCTAAATGCCCAAGTGCCGCCACCATGACGACTCGGCTGGAGAAGAGTTGATAACTGGTTTTGGAGGCTAGATAGATGACGAAACCCAGCATCATCGCCGACGACTTACGCAGGACTTCTCCGGGGTCGCTCCAGGCCTGTTCACTTGCGTAGACGAGGTACACAAGCCCGGCTAAGAAGAGTCCTATCTCCGGTTTCGTCAATTTAATCCGGACTCTGTCGACGAAGATCAGAAAGAGGAGCAGGATCAATCCAATGAGTGCAGCCACTGGCTGAATATCCGACTTCATCGGCACTGGCGACAGGTAGGGGAAGAGCGTGGCGACGAGGAGTCCGTTACCCAGCCAGTGCGAAACTGTAGTACTCTTGGGTCGAGCTTCCGCCACGCTCAAACGCGCCCCCAGGTATCGTCAGTTTACGTGATTCGAAAGCTCTGCCCGCTCGCTCTCAGTCTTCTTTCCTGTATTGCAGCAGCGCAATCGATCGGTGGGCCGAGAACCTTTCCTCAGTTTCGAGATATGGCCGGTCTAAGCGGCAATGGCTTCGGAGTTCTGCGCGATGGCACCATCGATTTACGAGGGGCAATGACTCTCTCAACTCCCATTGCGTACACATTGCGACCTGGCCAACTCGTCATTGGTGGCGCTTGCCGTAGCTTCGATACGCACTTTCGCTGGGTCAATACTCAGTTTGGCGCCAACACCCAAAAGAGCGATGGCACCGCTCAGGTCATGGGTGCAGTCAAACTGCCTTGGGGCAATGTCACCCTGACGCATTTGGTGATGAGCCCGGCGGGAGATTCGGTGCCAAACCTGCAGTTTACGTTTGCCAACGATTGGCAAGGTGCGACCTGGAGTTTCGGTATCCACGACTTCACTGCCCGGGGGCAAGCGGCTGGCGATAACCTGCCGGTCGAGGACGCGAAGAACAGTGAATCTTTCTTCATGGTTGGCACCAAGGAACTCCCCGACCAAAGTTATCTATCTTTGGGTCTGGGCACAACTCGCTATCGGGGACCTTTCGGATCCTATTCGAGAATGCTTAGTTCAAGGTGTCGAGGGTACTTCGAGTACGACACATTCAATTGGAACTACGGCGTTGGCACGGAGTTCAAACTGGCTTCGAAAAAGGCGTTCTTGACACTTGGAATGGTGCGCGGCAATCTCGCGACGTGGACGTTCAACGTCGTGTTCTAGACTTCAAGCCAATCTCGAACCAACTGTCCCACATACCTCAGTGGCTCGCCCTTTACTTCGCGCGTTCTGCCATCGCCTCTTTGGACCACGCTAAGCGGGCTGAACTCCCGCGAGTGATCGGTCGCCGGACTCGTCGGATCGTTGCCATGGTCGGCCGTCATGATCAGCAAGTCATCAGGCCCCATCTGGGCTAGCAAGGAGCCGAGCGTTTTGTCGAATTCCTCAAGGCAATGGGCAAAGCCGATCGGGTTGTTGCGGTGACCGAATAGCATATCGGTGTCTTCAAAGTTGGCGAAGATGAACCTCGCGTCAGACCTTAACGCTTCTTGTAGCATTTGGGCATGCTGGTCATTTGCCTGGGTACGCCGAACCGGCCGGAATCCACGGCCATCGAACAGCTCGGGTACCACGCCAATACCGAATACATTACCGATCTCGTCGACCAAGTTATGCGGTGGCTCTACCGGGAAATCTTTGCGCTTCTCGGTTCTCGTAAACCCGATCGAGGCATCACCCGTGAATGGGCGAGCAATCACGCGCTGTACATTGTTTGGCGCAACGCAAATCTCCCGAGCGATGCGGCAGTAGTCATATAGCTGCTCGATGGGAACGATGTCCTCGTGGCATGCAATTTGAAACACACTGTCCGCACTTGTGTACAAAATGGGACAACCCGTACGGACATGTTCTTCGCCAAGCTCGGCAATGATCGCGGTTCCGCTGGCGGCTTTGTTACCCAGAACCTGACGACCAATCCTCGACTCAAATTCCGCAACCAAAGCAGGAGGAAAGCCGTTTGGGTAAGTCGGGAATGCCATCGGTGTAACGATGCCCATCATCTCCCAATGCCCGGTCACCGAGTCCTTGCCTTGTGATTTGGGAATCATCCGCCCCCAGCCCACATCGAAGCCGTCAAGACCAGCTGAAACGGGAACGCCCGCGCCAGAGAAGAACCCGCACCCGATCAGATTTGGAGCGTTGATCTTACCAACCGTATTCCAAACATTGAGCAGAGTGTTGTCTCGCTGAGAGTCCTTAAACGCCTCGGCATCCGGCGCAGCCCCTGCTCCGCATCCATCGAGGACGATGACGATCGCACGCTTCACTTTGCGCTCCAAGCTTCGTAGAAATGGGCACGGGCAGCTTTAGCTTGGACTATTATTCCGCTTTCCCAAGCTTTCTCACCATATCCGGCCCAGGTCCCAACAACGTTGAGATGCCCCATCTTTCTCCCCGGCTTAGATTGTCGCTTGCCGTACCAATGGAATCGAGATTCAGGATGAGCCCGCGAGAGAGAATCGTAGGCTTGACCGACATCGCCAGCAGACTCGACGCCTAATATGTTCGCCATGCAGGTCGGTTGGCCAAAGCAAACGTCTTCGAAACATCCCAGGCAAACCTGTATATGGGCTTCGAACTGCGATGTGCCCCCCCAGTCCAAGGAGTAATGGCCCGTGTTATGGGGCCTTGGCGCGATTTCATTCACTGAAACCCAGCCGTCATCCTTGAGGAACATTTCAACCCCGAAGAGACCGACGCCGTTCACCGCCTTTACGGCGTCGATCGCAACCGAAGCTGCCATGTGCCCCAGTGTCTGATCGAAGCAGGGAAACACCAAATCGCAAACATAGTTGCTTTGTTGCGTGACCATTGTTGGGAAGGCTTTGTACCGACCATCTTGAGTCGCCACAACCATACAAGCCAGCTCGTAATCGAACGAAACGAGCTCTTCTGCCAGCCAGCCGCCCGGCTCCCAAACCGGACGCAACTCTTCGTACTCAGCTTCAGTTTTGGCGTAGCGCGTTCCCTTGCCGTCGTAGCCGCCGTATCGCGCCTTTAGCACGCACGGGAAGCCCAACTCGTGAGCCCGATCTGCAGAGACCGCCCGAGGAGAAGAGACGCCAAATGCTTCATAGGCCTGACGCTGAAGCAACTTATCTTGAATCGTCTCGAGGGTATCGATCCCCGGAATCACATTCGCAGGATCGAAGGAAGTCAAAGCAAAAGCCTCACGCAACGTCGCCGCTCGAATGAACTCGTTTTCAAGCGTAATCCGGTCGCAGCAGGCCATGGCCGATGCAATGGAGGCAGCATCGTGGATCGAGCCCAACATGTGCGGTCCAACTTGGGCGGCCGGCGAATCCGGATCTTCGTCCAATGAGACGACAGAAACGCCCATTCTCTGCGCCGCCATCACCGACATTCGAGCCAACTGCCCACCGCCAAGAATTCCAATTCGATATTTCGCCACGGACTCAAATATGGTGGCAGATCAGTCGACCAATTGGCTGGATTCGAACTTCAAATGCCTGGCCTTGGCGGCATCGGCCTGGCGAATCACTCCGATTAACTCTGTCTCCAAATGCCGTAGACCTAATTCGCCAGAGCGAGAAGACACGAATTCATAGACGTCATCGAACCGCGTCTGGTTAGGCAAGGTGAAGTTTAAACTAAGCTGAGACATTGAGCGACTCGCCAGCGGAAAGCCAAGAGCACGAACTCCGGCGAAAGCAGGAACACCGTTCTCGCGCAAGGTTCGAATTTCTTTCGCAAGAAGTCTAGCAACCCGGACGTCGGGGGTCGAAAGGTTAATATTCGCCGCCAAGAGAAAGTCTCTCACGCCGACGATCGAAGTTCCCCACCGGAGATTTGGCTGCCCGGCAAAATCCGGCTGCTTCTCTACTGGGCCGAACTGACCACGCAAATAGGGCAGTCGAGACTCCATTCCGGGGCGAGCCGCTTTCTCATACAAGTGAACCGGCAAATCGAACCTACTTGAAAACTCTTCCGCCCATCGAACCGTGTCGGCAATCAGCTGTTCTTCGTTGCCTTCCAAAAGCACGAACGGCATGACGTCGAGAGCGCCGACTCGAGGGTGGACGCCCTTCTGAAGTTGAAGGTCGATGTTCGGCAAAATCAACTCGGCTAATGCCAGTGCAGATTCAAAAACGTCAGAATCTGCCCCACTGAAGGCGGTCACACTTCGCTGATGATCGACGTCTCCCTGGCAGTAGTGAACCCGTAATCCGCGAGATTCCAGTAACTGACGAGCCCGATCGCAAAGCGAAGGATCATAAAGCGACCAATTGGGAACGGCGACAACCCGACTCAAAGATGCACCCAAGGCTTCATCTTCGCGAATTTCTTTTCGCCGATTCCACTGACTTCCTGAAGGTCCTCCACCGACTTGAAAGGACCGTTCTCGCTTCGGTAGTCAAGGATGTTTTTCGCCAGTGTCGGTCCGACTCCGGGAATAGATTCCAATTCTTCCTGGTTTGCCGAATTCAAATTCACGACCTTGGGTGCGGTCGATTTCTTGCTGGCGATTTGAGTAGTCAGCACAGGCTTCGTACGATTCGACTTAACCGACTTTGCCTGCGATGGGGAATGAGTGCGTGTGTTTCCAATATGGAAATGGCCCTCGCCGAAGTATCCAATGGCGCCGAGCACCACAGTACACGCCGATCCGGCAAGGATTCGTTGTCGGCCCGGCTTCTCCATAGTCCAGTTATAGCGGGTTCCAGTCTTCTTTTTCCAGTAATGCGTGCCGCCAGCCTCGGACACTTACGAAACACCATTCGGCCCGCAAGGCAAAAAGGAATCGCTCGAGGATCAAAGCACCGAGGTGGATGGTTCGCTCGCGTCCCTTTTCCATGCCGATAATGGCGGCCCTTTCGGAATCTGACATTGGCATGAGACGTCCAACTTCGCGGCTCACCTCTTCGTAGTCGAGCCGCTGTCCGTGAACCTTCTCGGGCTGCCAGGTGGCCAGTCGATCTCGAATCGAGATTAGATTCGTGCCCGCAGCACCCAGGACCACGACTGCGCCACATGCGTTGGGCCGGTAGCATAGCCCGACAATGTCATCGAGCAGTTGACTCCCGCGAAGCACTTCCAAGCCGTTCACTCTTTCGTTGGGAAAGATTGTCGACTTCAGGCCCAGCGTGCCGACCGGAAAGCTCTTTCGATACAGCACATCCCAGTCACCACCTCTACGGTCCGCGGTAACGAGTTCGGTGCTTTGCCCACCCGGGTCAATAATCGAAATTCGGTCGGCGGCGGCAAAACGTGGGTCGGAAACAACCGATTCGAATCCAAGTTGGGCTTCTTCATCGCCAGAAAGAATGTTGATGGGCGTGCCTTGCCGCGCACCGAGAGTCTGGAATTCCTCGCGATTGGAAGCAATTCGCGCCGCCATCGTCGCCGCAATCCGAATCTCATCGGCACCGTCATCTCGTGCTGAGCGGTCGAACCTGGCGATGGCCTCGAGCGTGCGAGTCATTGCCTCTGGACTCAAAACGCCAGTTTCCTTGGTCCCTTCGCCCAGCGCGGTCACCGCCGTGTCTTCGTGAATTGGCGTCCAAATGCCATCTCTCAGCTCGGAAACTAGAAGTAGAACGGAATTTGAACCTACATCGAGGACGGCGCGGCGCACCGAAACAGTGTATCTTCTCGCCTCGGATTCGCTATGATTACCGATGTGGCGAAACTGCTGGGCATCGATATTGGCACCTCGGGTTGCAAGGTCATCCTCATCAACGAAAAAGGAACCTTGCTGAAGCAAGCAAGCGCAGAATACGAACTGCTCACTCCCAAGCCGATGTGGACCGAGCAGCGACCTGAAGATTGGTGGACTGGAGTTCAATCGTGCTTGGCCGAGATCGGCGAGAAGCACCCCGACGCGATCGGAGTTACGGGCCAAATGCACGGCTCGGTATTCCTCGACGCCAACGACGAGGTTATTCGCCCGGCGCTGCTTTGGAACGACCAGCGAACGGTCGCCGAATGCGCGGACATCGATTCGACCATCGGTCACGATGAGCTGCTCCGCATCACCTGTAACCCGGCTCTCACCGGTTTCCAACTTCCAAAGATCTTGTGGCTGAAGAAGAACGAGCCTGAAAATTTCAGCCGACTGAAGTCACTCCTGCTGCCCAAGGATTACATTCGAATGAAGCTGACAGGCGTGAAAGCCACGGAGGTTAGCGACGCGAGCGGAACGGGAATCCTTGAAGTTCCGAAGCGAAATTGGTCCAGCGAGATGATGTCTTCCTTGGGGCTAGACCCAACGGTCTTTCCCGAAGTTTTCGAATCGGACGAGATCACCGGTAAGACCCTCGAATCGGCTTTTCTCGACGCAGGAATTCCGGTGGTGGGGGGTGGCGGAGACCAGGCCGCGGCGGCGGTGGGCACCGGCGCGGTCGATATCGGAACAATTTCCGTTAGCCTTGGCACAAGCGGGGTCGTCTTTACGTCCATACCTGGACCCATCTACGATCCCAACGGCGCGGCGCACACTTTTTGCCATGCCAATCGTTCGTGGCATGCGATGGGCGTGATGCTCAGTTGTGGCGGAGCCCTGCGCTGGTATCGCGACGTCTTTTGTAGCGGCCAATCTTACGACGCCATCTCGTCCGAAGCAATCAAAAGCGACATCGGAGCCGGAGGGATTACCTTCTTGCCCTACCTAGCCGGAGAACGCGCTCCGCACAATGATCCGTTTGCCACCGGCATGTTCGCGGGTATGACGCTAGCATCAAAGAAAAGCGATATAAACCGATCTGTTTTCGAAGGAATCACGTATGGACTTCTCGATTGCTTTCGGCTGCTTCAGGGATTAGGCGCCGAGTCCCGGACGATCAACGTCACCTCGGGCGGAAGCAAGAGCGACTTTTGGATGCAGATGATTGCGGATGCTTTTGAGGCGCCTTGCAATCGGTTGCAGGTCGACGAGGGGCCCGCATTTGGGGCGGCGATTCTCGCCGGCGTTGGAATAGGAATCTGGCCCACGGTAACCGAAGCTTGTGCGCAGTGTGTCAAATCTTCTCAGACTATTGGCCCAACCGGTCACGATTATTCAATTCCATACGAGCGTTATCGTGATTTATACCGACATGCGCGCGATTGGAATGTTCGCCGTTAAGGTTCACATCTTGTCACCGGATAAGGTAAAGTCTTAGTTCGCGCCCAAATTGCGCATTCACCGTGAGTTTTATGACGATTGACGAGACCCAGACACCTGTGAGCGAGAACGAGGCTCAGCAGCCGGAAACAACGCCGACTGTAGTGTCCGACGCCCAAGCTGAGGAGCCCAAGGCTCCCGAGACGACCGAAGTGGCAATGGAGCCAACGACTGCTGAGGCTGAGCCCCCCAAGGAGCCTGTTGCTGAAGCAGCCGCTCCCGAAGCGACACCTGCTCCCGAACCTTCCACTCCCGCTGCATCAGATGCTCCGGCAGCCGAGGGGGTTTCCACTGCGGACGATGGCGATCTGTTCGATCAGTAC